>CAYPAI010000024.1:0-1903 GCA_964408705.1 Candidatus Woesearchaeota archaeon | reverse complement strand
ATAATAAATGGATCCTTTTAAATTTATAAAAGATAATACCTACGGAATTAACTCATCAAATATTCCACCAGAAAAAAAAGTAGATAAATTATTAATATTTTTTTCATCAGTTTGTGCAGCTACAGCCGTTCAACCCATACCATTTGCAGACATTTTTATTCTAACTCCAATACAATTATACATGGGAACGTTAATTGCAGAGGCTAGAGGATATAAATTTTCAATGTCAGAAATTTATAAGGAAATTTTAGGAGTATTGGGTTTATCTTTTTTGGCTCAACAAACAGCAATAGGTTTATATAAGTTAGGATTACCTTTCATCGGTGGATTTATGACTATTCCTTTAGTTTTTATTCTAACTTATGCAATTGGAAAGGTTATGGATTTTTATTTTGTATCCAAAACTCGAGGTAAAACTCTAACAAAAGACGACTTAAAGAACTTTTTCAAACAAGCAAGAAAAGAAGCAAAGAAAAATTTTAGTAAAGATGAGATTAAAAAGAAAACTCAAGAAGCTAAAGAGCAAATGGAAAATTACAAACCATCTGCCAAAGAGTTTGTACAAAAAAATATAGATGAACTTGCAGTAATTTCAGTTATCTCAAAGCTAAGAGGGGGAGAAAAATTATTAACAGAGGAAGATAACGTAATACTTGAAGCAATGATAAGATCTTCAAAAAAAATTACTGATCTAGATAGCGCAATAGAATTTGCAAAAACTACAGCAGCTAAAGGAACAGACTCTTTAATGGGTGCTGCTAATAATATTAAAGGAATTGCCCACGAATTAATTTATGTAAAAACTGAAAATGAAGATGGAGATACAGTTTTTGCATTTATGCCTGAAGATACCAACAATCCTCAATTTGATGTTTTGACAATTAATACTGCAACAGGTGAACAACAATGGGAACAACTAAAAACCACTTTTAACGAAGAACACATTTATAATTGGATTGAAAAATATCCAGGATCAGAAGGAAGTTTAAAAGTTAATGTTGAAATGGCAGAAAAGCTTGGACTTCCAAGTACTGGAATTGTCGATAAAGAATTATCAGTAAGTGTAAATAATTTATTGGATAAATTAATAGAAATGGATGAAAGTCAGTTAACGAATATATTTGAAACATCGGTTCCTTTAACCGTAATAGCTTCATCTTTCGCAGTTTATGGATTGTTCAAAAAATATCAGAAAAAAGAAATTTCCAAAAAAAAGTTTATATTTTTATCAACAAAAATAACAGGTTTGAAAGCAGCAAAAATCTTAATACTATTATCATTACTTGCATTACCAGTAGTTGGTCAAATAGTTGGAGTATACCTTATTTCGAAATTAATGCTTGCTGCTATTGGAATTCTTGAAGTTAAAAAGGAAAAACTACTTTTGCCAGCACCAACAAAATGATCGAAGCATTAATAATAATCGAATTGGTAGCATTAATCTGGTATCCTTCAAATAAATGAGTAGCAACATTAAAGATTTAACCCATGAAGCTTTGGAATTATATGTTCAAATCAAATTAGATACGGAAAGACTAAAAAAATTAAAACAAGAAATTCTTGAAAAAACAAGTGAGGACACAAGAATTATTCCTGTTAAGGATAGTTCCTTTCGAATTTTCAAGTCTAAAGATAAATTTAGATATATATTGAATAAAGAATTCGACAAACTATCAGAGGAAAAACAACAAGAATTATATAATAAGGGATTATTAAAAGTATATTATAAAATAAATAAAGAAAAATACCAACAAGCTAATGCAATGAATATAAAAAATGAGTTAGATCAATACATAGTTAAAAAAGAAAATCCAAAAAGAAAAATTGCAGTATATCTTGGAGATAAAACCATAGAAGAGTTTATTACTGAGGGAGGATCAAGAGGGGTTATTGAAGAATTAGA
>CAYPAI010000023.1:0-2011 GCA_964408705.1 Candidatus Woesearchaeota archaeon | reverse complement strand
TTTTTGAGAGTGATGGAGAAGATATAATAAATGATGTTTATTATGGAGACGATACTGCTTTAGAATATATGATGTATGCAGGGATCTCTTGTGAAGAATATTTTGATAATTTTGAAGATTATTTTGATGATGAAAATTCTGATGGTGAAATAAATTATCTTGATTTTTATACTTATATCTTTTATAGAGTTTATGATAATTCTGGTCAAAAAAAGTGGTGTAAACCATAATTAATTCATAATCCTTATTCTGGTACAGTGTCCCACCGTACCCTCGACACCCAGTCGCGGCGTTTTAAGTTTAGGGTGAAAATCCTACTCATAACATTCTTTACTATAATCTTAGTATAAATAGTGGGTTTTTAGTTAGTTTTTTATATTAAACATTTTGTTTGAATTCTATGAAGAAGTGTTATTTTTTACATGAAAGGGAAAGTTGTATTGGGTGTGGAGCTTGTGCGACTATTGATCCTAAAAATTGGAGAATGAATAAAGATGGAAAATCTGATTTATTAGATAGTGAAAAAATTAATACTGATGAAAAAAAAGAATTTAATAATAAAGATTTAGAAAAAAATATTGAAACGGCACAATGTTGTCCAGTAAATGTTATCCATATACATAAAGAGGGAAAAAAGTTAATATGAAACCAGAATTATTATCGCCTGTTGGAGATTGGGAAACTTTAGCTAGTGCAATCAAGGCAGGAGCAGATTCTGTTTATTTTGGAATTAAATGGATAAATATGCGAGCGGCTTCTGCTAGAAATTTTGATATTTCTGAGTTGAAAAAAGTTATGGAAAAATTACATAAAAATAATATGAAAGGTTATCTTACTCTTAACACTGTTATTTATGACCACGAAATATCAAGATTAAAGAAGATACTTGAAGAAGTTAAAAAATCAAAAGTTGATGCAGTTATAGCTGCTGATATGTCTACTATTCAGATGTGCCATGAAAGGAATATTGAAGTTCATGTAAGTACTCAATTATCTGTTGCGAATTACGAATCTGTTAAGTTTTTCTCTAAGTTTTCTCCTAGGATTGTTTTAGCAAGGGAATGCACTCTAGATCAAATTAAGGAAATGAAAAAGAAAATAAAAAAAGAAAATCTTAATTTCGAAGGAAGAGAAATTGAATTAGAAACTTTTGTTCATGGTTCTTTATGTGTAGCTTATTCTGGAAGATGTTTTATGAGTCAACATCATAACAGATTATCTGCAAATAGAGGTCAATGTTTACAGGAGTGTAGGAGAAAGTATAAAATTATAGATATTGAGGATCCTAGAAGGGAATTTATTTTAGATAAAAACTATGTTATGTCTTCAAAGGATTTATGTGCTTTACCAATTTTAGATAGATTAGTGGATGCAAGGATTAATGTTTTTAAAATTGAAGGAAGGGCCAAAGGGCCAGAATATGTTTATACTGTGACAAATGCTTATAGGGAGGCGATAGATTTAATTGAAGAGAATAAGTTTACTAAGAAAAAAATTGGAGAACTTTTGGAACAATTGAATAAAGTGTTCAATAGGGGATTTTCAAATAATTTTTATCTTGGGGTTCCAACTAATGATTCTTGGACTAAATTTTATGGTTCTATTGCAAAAGAAAAGAAATTCAAACTCGGAAAGGTAACAAATTATTTTGCTAAAATTGGAGTTGTTGCAGTTTTAATTAATCAGGGAGAATTAAATAAGGGAGATGAAGTATTCTTTTCTGGACCAACTACTGGGTACTATAAATTAAAAGTTAATGAATTAAGAGTAGAAGATAAATTAGTCGATGTTGCAAACCCAGGAGACGAAGTTTCTTTTAAGGTTAACGAGAGAGTTAGAGATACAGATTCATTATTCCTAATACAGAAAAGAAATATCAGTAAAGAAGAGGATTACATGCTTAAACAGATTGAAAAATCCGGAATCCATAAACCTTTCAAATCTACTAAAAAGGAAGGAATAAACTAATTATATTTTTTTATCGATAAAATTCTTTTTAGTTAGTTTTTTA
>CAYPAI010000022.1:0-2799 GCA_964408705.1 Candidatus Woesearchaeota archaeon | reverse complement strand
ATACGCCGCGACTGGGTGTTCGGTTGTGGGTAGGACACTCTACCAGAATATCAATACCTAATTATTATTTTATTTATATTTAAAACTAACTACTATGATGATAATTTTTTCCTAAACCTACCAAAATTAGACTAACAATTAAGAATGGAAGAAAAATCCATCTAGGTAAATCCCATATTGCAATTGAAAAAACACCCAACACTATCGTTAAGGTACCTGCCATTCTAAATATATTATCCATTTTATTTTATCTTTCTATTATAACTCTACCTTTATTCTTTTTTATTTTCCTATGTTTTCCCCTAAACACTAATGAATAAACCCCTAACTCTTTCTCATAATTATCTTTCCATTCATTCAATCTTTGAGGATTAATTTTTCCAGTATCTAAAAGTATAGCTACAACCATCTTATCTAACTTTAAATATTTTCTAAGTTGTCCATACAATTTATCTAATACTCCTTCAGAAGTAATTAATTTTAATTCTAATAAAATCTTATCATTTATTATTATATCTACCCTTCCACGGGAAGTTTGAACCTGACGTCTTATTTTTAATTCATTTCCAAATTTTCCTTCTAACCACTGAACTAAATTTCCTTCAAATTCTGTTTCATCCCTTATTTCTTGTGGATTAAATTCTTTTTCTATTATTTTAAGAAAACTTTTAACATCTTCTTCAATATCTTTTTCAACATCTTTTTCTTCTTCCGTTATTTCTTCTATTTCTTCAGTTACTTCTTCTTTTGGATAATTTTTAATCTTTGCTACACCTGATTTATTATCTATAACAATATTATCTACATAAATTCTATTTTTATCACAGAAATCAGTAAGATAATCAAAAGGGACACGCATTAGGGAATTTATGTAATCTCCCCTTGTTAGTTTAGGTTTAGCTCTTTTTTTTGGTCTTGATGTAGTTTTAGACTCATAAGGATTATAAAAATCACCACCACCAATTACTTCGTTAAGATCTGGAGGCAATCTAACATTAACCCCATAATCTAAAGCTAGTTTTTTAAGTTGAGGCATAGAAAATTTTTCTAATATTTTTCTTTTTTTCCTTTTGATTTCTTCTCTTTTAGCCATATCATCTGCTAAATTTTTGGCACCTTTCTTGATACTATCCCAGATTCCCATATCTAAACTTAATAGTTAGATAGTATAAAAAACTAACTAATAGTAGAGTGTCCCATCCAGAACTAAACGCCGCGACTGGGAGTACGACCCACAGCTACACGTTCATACCATAGAATGATTATGATTTGTTTATATTGTTAGTTAAACTTTTTATTTTATTTTCAATTTGATAAATTATTTTTTTAATTTCTTCTTTTTCATAAGAATCTGTATCTTTAATTTTCCAAATTCTCAACAGTTTTCCATATTTTTTATTATCTTTAAGAATGTCCCTTGGTACATCATCAGCTACAATTATTGCAAGATCATGCCATTTCAACATTTCCGTGGTTAAACCTTTTGTTTTTGTATTAAGTTTTAAATTAAAGTCTTTACTAGCATCAAGTATTTCTTTTGTAACACGAGTTCCTCTTATAATGCCTGCACTTTTTGCTTTATGTTTTTTGTTTAATTTGTTAAAAAGAGCTTCTGCAACTTTGCTTCTAAATCTGTTAAATTTACAAATAAAAAGTATGTTCATAATAAATTTAAAATAATCACAATATAAAAAACTAACTAAAATACATTAAAAATTTAAGAGGTACCAACCCAGCAAATGAAAGTTTGATACCAATCCATAATACAAGTACTAAATAAAGAACTGCCCACCCTTTAGCTGGAGGGAATAATTTAGAAAGTATTTTAAATTTTTTTGAGTACCAATTTGGGGAAAACCAAACCATCAAATTAGCAACAATACTATCTATTAAAAAAAACAACCAAATTATTTCTTCTATCATCATATTGTTACTTTAAGAAATAACTAATATAAAAAACTAACTAATGTAATTAAGATGAACAACAAGTACATTGTATAAACCCTGCAATTGTTTCGCTTCCAGTAAGATCTCCAACATTATCTACCTCCTGAATTAATTGACTAATATCTGTATCACAATTAACTCCATAGCTAAACCACTCTTCCCTAAGATCATCATCTTCTTCTGTTAGGATAAAAAATGCATCAATACAAGTATCTGGACTGCAATGGCTATCACAATTAACAAAATCAGAATCCAAATCCATTACATTATCACCAATAATAGTGCACTTATTTAACATATCCAAAACCCCTTGATAAGAAACACTAGGATCACTTGAACCAAAACTTTCTGTTTCTGAGTCTACACCTGGAGCCATCCTATTAAAATGATCCTTACCTGCAGGCATAGGACCAAATTCAGCGCATCCAGAAATAAATAAAATACTAACTAAAAATAAACACAAAACTAAATTACCTCTTTTCATAATAAATTTAAAATAATGCTAATATAAAAAACTAACTAATGTATGAACGTGTAGGTGTAGACTATACGCCGCGACTGGATTAAATTTTACCAAATACTCTTGAAAATTTTTTAACCAAATCTTTTCTATTCTCTTTAATAACTTTCAAGAAATTAATATCTTCAGAACTTAAGTTATTATTATTATAAACTAAATCAGTTAATGAATCTAAACGAGCTTCGACACAACCATCATCACACTTTATACAAAATCCGTCAACTTTATCCTTACCACAATGTTCACAATTTACCATATTAAATTTTATAATAACTATAATATAAAAAAGTTACGCCCCGGACAGGATTTGACAATTAAATCACACCAACTTA
>CAYPAI010000021.1:0-2983 GCA_964408705.1 Candidatus Woesearchaeota archaeon | reverse complement strand
TATTATTACTTAATTTTATTTTAATTAATTTTTTATTTTATATTTTTTCTTAATAACTTTAGAAACTATTATACTTGTAATGAATATAATGACAAAAATTGTAGATAGATACCATGTCAAAGTTATAGGTGTTAAAAATATACTATTTATTCCAGAAGGAGATTTACTAACTACATCATAAGTTTCAAGACTTGACAACATAAACTTGCCGCTCCATTCTTCTTCAGAATTAACTATTTCGTAGTTTGAAGAATATTCTCTTTTTGATACTTCCACTACTACAGATTCTCCAGGCATAAAACCATATGGATCTTCTAAAATAAATTCTCCATTTTCATTAGTTTGGGTTTCAATTATACTTCCTCCTCTTTTAGTTAGTTTGACTTGAGCATTAATTATAGGTTCTTTTAGATGATTAACTACTTTCCCTTCTAACTCCATTATTGGTTCTATTTCAATAAAAGATATTCCCTCTTCACTTACAATTCCAAGAGTATAATCCTCAAATTCTTGCCAATCCTGATCATAGTTCAAACGTTCAGAAGCTACTGTAACAAAAAATTCAGTTTCTAAATAGACTAACCTATACCAATCATTTGAAGGGTCATAACTACTTGAAGAACTAAATGTCCATATATTTTCTCCATTAATAAGATAAAAATTTAATTGGCCATCTCTTTCTCCCATCTCCCAGAATGTGCGAATACTTTCAAGAATTCCTTTTTCTACATCTTCATTAGAGATCTCTCCACTATATCCTGCAGACTCCTCAATCTCCTTTAATAAATAAATAAAATATAAATTTGAGTCTATTACATCATACTGTTGATTTGGCCAAGACCCTAATGGAGTTTCATAAGGTTCATCATTAACATGCACAGATCCAAGTCTATCATTTATATAACTATAATCTCCAGATTCTTGCATACTCCCATCTTCATCAATTAAATCAACTAGATCAAATAAATCAATAGCTCCATTATGGGCAAATATCCAATTTTGTCCATCAAATGAAGTTAATTCAAAATTATGTGGATTAGGTATACTTTCTGGTCCTGAGTTTCCAGCACGTAAATGAACTGCAGCTATTTGAGGATTACTAGGTAATAAAAAATGGTGTACAAAATTTCTATAGTTACAATTTTTAAACCTATACCAGTCTGGGACATTGGGGTCTTGTAACATGGCCCCATAAAATGTAGCTATACAAGAATTAGTTCCACTAGGTTCATAAGCATAAGGATAATTACTAGAAGCAGTATCTTTATCTCTAGCTAAAATATAGTTTTTTCCTTCATTAGGTATTAATTCAAAAAAATCTATTTCATAATACCCATCATATACACTATCAACTCCTATTTGAGAATTTTGTGGATAAAATACTGTAGACCATCCATCATCCATATTGTCATAATCTCCCCATCCTCCAAACTGCCATATAGTATTACTTGAACCACCAAAATAGGGCGTATCTCCTTGATTTGGCATATATTGATAGAATAGTTGTTCCCTAAGATGAACTTCTGGAGAAATAGTACCAGGATCTTCTTCACTTCTGCCTTGATTTAAATCCATATATGTCCAAAATCTACAATTATGTTCTTCTTGAGAAGAAACTAGTGGAACAAATAATAATAAAACTAAAATTAAAGATATACCTCTTTTCATAAAACATCAAAATTTTTCTAGTATAAAAAACTAACTAAAAATATATAATATTTAAATAAAAAATATATTTATGAGATTTTTTAAAAATAAAAAAAATAAATATATAGAAAAAGAAAAACTAGAAGAATTGGTAAACGAAAAGTTAGAAGACATTAATATTCCAAAAGACGAGTATGGTGGTTTAAAGTCTAGATATTATATTGAATTTCAAAAAAAGGAACAAAAATTATACAAAAATGATCCCTTTGGATTTTGGATAAAGGCCTCAAAATACGCAGAGAATAAATTAAGAAAACACAAATATAAAAAAAACAAATATGATAACTAACATAAAAAACTAACTAATAGTATATAATTTTCATTTATTTTATCCAGGAAAAACCTTTAAACAATACAAATGGTGGTTGTCATGGCAGTACCTCCAACCAGTTCCTTCCCCTTGAATAGCGCCATCATAATACCATCTCTCATCTTCTGAGTGAATAGATCCCACCTTTCCATAACCATATTCACTAGTAACCCAACTAGCAGATCCATCTTCAAGGACATTTTCACAAGAAGGTATAAAGGACCCTCCTACACATTCACCATCATTGCTACATTCATGCCCGAGATAAATACAATACGTACAAGATTTAAATGCAGTCCATGCATAATCAGAAGAATTAGATATAATTGATCCATATTGATCTATATTCATTTGAGAATCTAAACTATCACCACTCAACAAATCACTTAAATTATCTGCAAGAGGTTGACCATCTATTCGATTAAATGAATAGGAATATCCAGGAAGTGAATCTCCAAGACCATATCCTTCTAATAGTTGATCTAAAGTATAATGAGAACTTACATCTCCAATAAGTGCAATCCATTCTCCACTTAAACCTGCAGACCCTGCAGAAGCCATACACTTCTCCTTTGCACCATCAAAACCTCCTAGATTACCAGGATAAGTATCTCTAGTTGTAAAGAATGTTCCAATTGGTAGAGTTTCTTCAGACGGTGGCTCAAGTTCAACCGCTTGACAAGCAAATAACTCATAGTTTAAAATATCATAATCTTTCTGACACTGATTTAATTCCATTTCACAATCTTTTACAGAAAGAGGCCTTTTAGGAGACATCTGAAGACCTGAATAACTTTGTAAAAAAATTATAATAATTAATAAAGCAATTATGATATAATGAAAATAATTATGATTAGTTTTACCCCTTTTCATAACTATCCTAAGGCTAACTGATATAAAAAAGTTACGCCCCGGACAGGATTTGAACCCGCGACCCCTTCCTTAGGAGGGAAGTGCTCTATCCAA
>CAYPAI010000020.1:1618-3146 GCA_964408705.1 Candidatus Woesearchaeota archaeon | reverse complement strand
AGATTACAAAAAAATTTAGAACTAAGGCACAAAATAATAAAAGCTATGAGAGACTTTTTAGATAAAGAAAAATTTTTAGAAATTGAAACACCTATATTATCAAATTCAACACCAGAAGGTGCAAGAGATTATTTAGTCCCTAGTAGAAACTTCAAAAAAGAATTTTACGCATTACCACAATCTCCTCAGCTATTCAAACAATTATTAATGATATCTGGAATGGACAAATATTTCCAAATAGCAAGATGTATGAGGGATGAAGACCTTAGGGCAGACAGACAACCCGAATTTACTCAATTAGACTTAGAAATGAGTTTCGTAGAAGAAGAAGATATTTATTCTTTATTTGAAGAAATGATAAAATATGTTTGGAAAAAATCACTTAACATAGATATAAAAATTCCTTTCGAAAGAATAACTTATGAACAATCTGTGAAAAAATATCAAACAGATAAACCAGATATGAGGAAAAAAAATGAAGATTTTAAATTTGTATGGGTAACCGACTTTCCATTATTTGAATGGGATAAAGAACAAAAAAAATATATGTCTGCACACCACCCCTTTACCGGAATTCATGAAAAAGATTTAACCAAATTAGGAAAATCTCACAAAATAAGATCAAGATCATATGATTTAGTTCTAAATGGGTGGGAGCTTGGTAGTGGAAGCATAAGAATAAGTAATCAAGAACTACAATCAAAAGTTTTCAAAGCATTAAAGATTTCAGACAAAGAAGCAAAAGAAAAATTTGGATTCTTTTTAGATGCATTAAAGTTTGCACCACCTCATGGAGGATTTGCAATAGGCTTAGACAGAATAATTGCATTAGCAGCTAAAGAAGATTCAATAAGAGAAGTTATAGCATTCCCAAAAAATAAAGATGCAAAAGACTTGATGTTAAATAGTCCATCTAAAGTCTCAAAAAAACAATTAAAAGAACTAGGGTTAAAATGAAATTCATATCAATTCAAGAAGCAATAAAAAAAGGTAAGGGAAAAATAAACCTAAGGGGATGGGTGTTTAGAGAAAGAGGTTCAAGTAAACTTAAATTTGTAGTTCTTAGAGATTCAACAAATATTATTCAATGTGTAATAAAAAAAGATAAAGTCGGAAATAAATTATTTAGTATTGCAGATAAACTACAAGTAGAAGCAAGTTTGGAACTTTCTGGGAATATAAAAGAAGATAAAAGGGCCCCGACTGGATATGAATTAGAAGTTGATAAATTCAAAGTGATAGGGGAATCAGATAAATTTCCTATAGCTCAAGACCAAAGTAGAGAATTTTTAGATGACCATAGACACCTTTGGTTAAGAAGTAGAAAAATGACTTCAATCTTAAAAATAAGAAGTACTGTATTTGGAGCAATTCATGAATATTTTAGAAACGAAAAATTCTATGAGTATCAATCCCCAATTTTACAATCTGTACAATGTGAAGGCGGTTCAACCCTTTTCGATGTAGACTACTTTAAACAAAAAGGAGTTTTCCTTGCTCAAACATGGCAACTCTACGGAGAACCATC
>CAYPAI010000020.1:0-1518 GCA_964408705.1 Candidatus Woesearchaeota archaeon | reverse complement strand
ATCAAGCATTAAAAATATTAGAAAAAAAATGTAAAATGAAAATAGCATGGGGTAAGGACCTTAGAACAATAGAGGAAGATAAATTAAGCAGATTATATGATACTCCAATCATAATTACTCATTATCCTAAAAAGGTTAAAGCATTCTATATGAAAGAAGATCCAAAAAACTCAAAAGTAGTTCATGGAGTAGATTTTATTGCTCCAGAAGGTTATGGAGAATTAATGGGTGGCTCAGAAAGAGAACCAGATCTTAAAAAAATAATTAAAAAATTAAAAGAAATGAAAGA
The DNA here is from genome assembly GCA_964408705.1 of Candidatus Woesearchaeota archaeon. Classification (GTDB taxonomy): domain Archaea; phylum Nanobdellota; class Nanobdellia; order SCGC-AAA011-G17; family PNOQ01; genus CAYFNK01. The sequence continues at coordinate 1,229 of CAYPAI010000020.1, read as the reverse complement.
AAAACCTGAAGAATATGATTTTTATTTAGATACAAGAAGATATGGTTCAGTTCCTCATGGGGGTTTTGGAATGGGTGTCGAAAGAGTAATATCTTGGATTTGTGGATTAGATAACATAAAAGATGCAATACCTTTCCCAAGAACAATAACTAGATACAAACCTTAGTAATTATTCCTCAACTTTTGATTCTAAATTTTTCTTAGCTAAATGTTTTCGATAATCAGTATAAGATTCAAATCCTTGAGAAATAGCTGTAATATTCATTAGATAAGTGTTATATTCTTTTGCTAACATTTTTCGATCATTTCTTGTCTTATTTCTTTTGAAAATTTTACCATTTTATTTAAATATGTTCAAGGCATAATCTGCTAATCCCTTAACTCCCTTCTTGTTATCTTTTGGTAATGCATATTGCATTAATCTCTTTGGAGTTCCATCATCCCTAATCTTTAATTCAACAAAAGTACCATAATCAAACTCCCTATCCGTTTCCAAACTTCTAGGGTTTATTAATTCAAATCTCCCTAGATTCCCTGGATTAATTACATGAGTGGTATCACCAGTAACATCATTTTCTATAACCCTAATTCCTTTAACTCCATTAGGATTATTTCCGTTAGGGCCTGCCTCATGAATATGTCCACTTAATATAAGTTTAGGAAAATTTTCATGAATATATTGTGTAGATGAAGGAGTACCAACATGTCTACCGTCATAAAAGTCATCACAATATCCTTTAGGAGGATTATGAATTATACCTATATCTGGTTTTTCTTGATCTAAGAAATCATAAAGTTCGTTATGATTAAAATTTACAATCTCTCCAATATCATTTAATAACTTTATGTGTGCAGGAAAATCATCTGCACCACCATATCCAGAAATCTTTGCTTCTCCAATATTCCTAGAATTTAAATGTAAATTATTTTTACCAAATATATCTGAAAAATTTGAATCATAGTTTCCAGGAATTACATTATAAGAAATTCCAGAATCATCTAAAATTCCCTTCATATCATTTAAAGTTGAAGAATTATAAATCCTTTTTTCTTCTACAAAATTACTAAGGTCCTTACTTTCAATAAAATGATCTAAGGAATCCTTACTGTATGGTCTTAAACTTAAGTCTCCAAGTAATAAAATATTATCTGCATCATTAGCTTGTGCATAATCTACAAACTTTTCTAAAGACTCAATATCGTCATGGATATCTGAAGCTATGTATAAT
>CAYPAI010000019.1:0-3909 GCA_964408705.1 Candidatus Woesearchaeota archaeon | reverse complement strand
TTTTTAAAATTCCAAATTGAATATAACATCGGGATTTAGAGAAGTTTTTGCGAAGCAAAAATTTGGGTGAACGAGTGCAACGGAGTGAACCTTTAAATCCTTGTTAAGTTCTTCCGTTAGGAACGAGGAATAGTCTGCAAGACGGTTTGGCGAAGCCAAAATTCCGAAGAGTTGTATTTAGGTTCGTATAAATTTCGACCGAAGGGAGTCTATATTTCCGAAGGACGAGAGAGGGGCTTTTTGATTCTTTTTCTAAAAGAACATTTAGGGCGTCTTTTAAAAAGTAAACTTTAATAACTAGGGATAGTATTTCATTATATTATGGCTAAGAAAAGGGATTATTCAGAGTGGTCTAAAACTGAATTGATAAAAGAAGTTAAAAAACTTGAAAAAAGGAAGAAATATGGGATTGTTTGGGAAGATAAACCTGAAGAAGTTGCAAAAAGATGTAAAGATGAACTTCCAATTTTGCAAGAAGATGTAAAAAAAGAGATTAAATCAGATGATAAAAAGCCAGTTAATATTCTTATTGAAGGGGATAATTATCATTCTCTTTCTGTTTTAAACTATACTCATAAAGGTAAAGTTGATGTAATCTACATAGATCCACCATACAATACTGGAAAAAATGATTTTACCTATAATGACCGTTTTGTAGAAATTGAGGATACCTACAGACATAGTAAATGGCTATCTTTTATGGAAAAGAGATTAAATTTAGCTAAAAAATTACTCAAAAATTCTGGATTAATCTTTATATCTATTGATGACAATGAACAAGCACAATTAAAGATTTTATGTGATGAGATTTTTGGGCAAAAAAATTTTATTACTTATTTTATTTGGAATAAAAAAAGTGGAAGGCAAAATGATGCTAAATTTGTTTCTACTAATCATGAATATGTTTTATGTTATTCAAAAAAGATTGAATCTGCAAAATTTAATCTTATCCCCAGAACTGAAGAAACAAATAGAGAGTTTAAAAATTTAGATGATGATAAAAGGGGGCTATGGATTCATAGGCCATTACATGCTAAAAGTGGAAGTGATTCAAGCAGATATGAAATAAAGTTTCCAAATGGGGTTGTTTGGAAACCTCCAGTGGGTACTTATCCTAGGTTTTCCAAACAGAAATTAATTGAAATGTATGAAGATAATAGAATATGGTTTGGTAAAACTGGAAAAAATGTTCCAAGATACAAGAGATTCATATCTGAAGTAAAACAAGGTATAGTTCCTAATACAATTTTAATGGCTCATGAGGTTGGAAATACCCAAAAAGCAAAACAGGACTATCAAAAATATGTGCCCGATGTGAATTTTGATAACCCTAAACCAATTGGATTGATAAAACATTTCTTGATTTTAGGATCAAAGAGTGATTCAATTATTCTTGATTTTTTTTCAGGTTCAGGAACAACAGCTCAAGCAGTTTTGGAAATGAATGAGGAAGATAAAAAAAGTAATAGAAAATTTATTTTGTGTACTAATAATGAAGGGGATATTTGTACAAATATATGTTATCCGCGAATAAAAAATGTTATTTCAAAAATAAAAAATAAATCAAATTTAAAATATTTCCAAACAGACTTTGTTGATGCAGAACCAACAGACCAAAATAAGCGAAAGATGGTGGATAAATCAACAGAAATGCTTTGTTTGAAAGAAGATTGTTTTGATGAAGTCAAAAGGGGAACAGATTTTAAAATATTCAAAAATTCAGAAGATAAACATTTAGGAATAATCTTTGATGATGATGGAATTGAGCCATTTAAGAAAGAAGTAAAAAAGTTAAATAAACAATTCGTTGTTTATGTGTTCTCTCTTGATGAAAGTGCAAGAGAAGAAGAATTTGAAAATCTGGCTGAATTGGTTGAATTAAGGCCGATTCCAGCAGTAATTCTAAATGTTTACAAGAGGATATTCAAATGATCAAATTTAGAAAAAAGAATTTAATGGTTTGTCCGGGTAAAACTGCTGTAAGATTACCTTCAGAGTGTTTACCTTATATTCAAATAAAAAAAATATCCCAAAATGATTATGAATTCTTTGATTTTGATGGCTTTATAGTAAATTTTCTAAAAAAAGAATCCACAGCATTAATGATAAAAAGAGAGTACAGTTTTGATAATTCTGAAGAAATTACTTCAAAGAGTATTTCTAATGGACTCCTAATATATGAAAGTGAAAAGGATTTAGAAAATTGGATTAATTTTTCAAAGTTATTATCTGTCCCTTTATTTATAGCTGTTTGGCCTTTTGATTATCCAAAAAATAAAAATGATGAATTAAAAAATCCTTTATTTATTTTTGAAATTATAAAAATAGATAGTAAGGTAACATTAAAGTTAGTCCAGAATGGAACTGAAGATACCTTAAAAGAATTTATAAGAAGATATAGAAATTTTAGCTTTAAATTTGTTAAACCTATGACCATCTCTAAAACTTATATGGATTATTATTTATCAACAACTAATGACCCTTGGCCGGGAGATTTGGACGGAGTTATCAAAAGAAATAAAAATGGACATGTAGAGGCATTGTTAGAATTTAAAACCCATAATTTGAATAATCCGATTAGTGAAGAGAGTATTGATAAATATGGTAAACAAGATTTTAGAAGGTTTAAAGTCTTATATTACTTACAAGAACAAATTAAAAAAATTCAGAAATTTGAACCTTTAATCTTGTATATAATCTGGGGAACAAAAGAATCTCATAAAGAAGTAAAAATACAAGTTATTTCTAAAGAATCAGTAAAGGAAGAATTTTTGGTTGTATCTTCTGGCTTGGATAATTATAATAATCTCTACATGAAGATTCAAGAAATAATAAATGCAAATGAGGTTGGTGATTCATTATGATAGATTTACGAGATAGCCCTTGCAAAGTTTGTTTACCTGTAAATATGTGAGTGGAGTAGTTAGTTTCACCCTTGTTCGCACGGCCTCCAAAATTAAAATTTTTACATCTGATGTATGTCAGCCGTGTTGTTAGGGATTCATTTGCTTCTCCATTCACAATTATACTTAGCATAGAAAACACATAATGTGGTGTTGACAACCTAATCCTTAGGAGTGTTATATTATTTCTGTAGTAAATGTTGGAGGATTAGTAAGATGAAGTTAATGAAAAAGATGAATAAGAAAGGTTTCAGACTTGGCGATATGTCAGGTATTGCAATCACATTCGTTGTTATTTCAGTAGTATTAGGTATCGGTTCAACTATATTAGCAAGTGTTCAAGATGGACAAACTGCAGATGGATACGCATACAATAATACTGAACAAGGATTACAAGCTCTATCAGAATTATCTGACTGGCAAGTGACGTTAGCGACAATAGTGGTTGCGGCGGTAGTTATCGGAGTAATCGGTATGTTCTACGCAGCAAGAAGGGAATAATTCCCTTCTTTTTTTTCTTTTTAGATTGATATATAAGTTAAGTAAACACCAGTTGGTGTGCGCGCGCAGTCTCAAAATATAATAGAATCAATATATATGAAAACCCACAAACTAGACAGAGGTTATACCTTTAAACCCTTTTAACTTAGGTAGGTACGTTGTTCATACCCAGAAGTAAACGCCGCGACTGGGAGTCGAGCTTAGGGTTAGACGCCCTTACGTCAGAATGATACTTAATTATTATTTTAATTATATTTAAATAATTCTAATATAAAAAACTAAGATTCATCTTCCTTATATTTTAAATCCTGTTCTAAAAGGCCATCGTGTACCTTAAGTGGTTGAATATGCCTTGCACTAGGTTTGCCTTTACATACATGTTCTTCAGGTAGTCTATGTTTTAAACAAAAAAAAGTTTTACAATATTGACAATAAAATAGATTAAGTAAGGGACTAATTATTTTTTTATTACAAAAATTACAAATATGTTCAAAGTTATTGATTT
>CAYPAI010000018.1:1552-4517 GCA_964408705.1 Candidatus Woesearchaeota archaeon | reverse complement strand
TAACAGGGCTTAAAGGGTTCGCTCGTTGCACTTCGCTCTCCCAAATTTTTTTCTCAGCTCTCACTCACTACGCTCGTGGAGGAGAAAAAAACTTCCCTTATCCCCGATGTTAGTTGCAATTTTTAAGTTTCTAAAATAATAAAAACGGGGCACTTTTCTAAAACATTCTAATTATAATATCTTTCTTCCTAAAAATTTTTCAAATTCTCTAGTCTTCTTAAGAATTTTCTCCCAATCACTATTATCACCTTGATTTGCTATAATGTATATCTTTTCTACAGTTTTGATATCAATAATTTTTAAAGGTTCTCCATAAAAATCAATCTCAATATAACCTTTTGAATCAGAATTAGGCAATAATTCATCATATTTAGAATCAATTATATCAGCTTCAATTAATAAATCATTTTTTTTAATAAATATTTCTTCATATTTTGGTTTGTATTCAAATTCAATTTTATATTCATTAAGTAATTTTAAGAATTTTGGATAATCTTTTTGTTGAATCATTAAATCAATATCATTTACATTTATATTTTGTTTTGTATGATAGAAATGTGCAAAGCTTCCATATACAACTACATGTATATTATTTTGATTACATATCTTAATAATTTCTTTTGCAAATATAATTAATTTTTTAAAATGTTCTTTATTTTTGGGATACATAATATTTTTACAATTTATTATTTTAAATACTTATCGAAATAATTAGAAAAAACGAAAAGTGCCCCTTTAAATATAGTCTCGCGTTGCTCGGGAAACTTAAAAACTGTCGGTCGTTTCACTCCCTCGTCGCTCTTGCAGAGCTCCCAACTAACACAGATTATGAGGAAAATTCTTGCAGAATTTTGCCCAAATTTCTTTCGCTCCGCTACAGAAACTTCTCATAATCTTGAATGTTAGTTTCAATTTGGTTTGGCACTAAACTTATAAACTTCAAGAAAAATTATTATTTTATGTCGATTGAATTGTACGAAAAAGCCGCTAATAAATTTAAACCAGATAAGTCATCCAATCCTTCAAGTCCATCTTGTGTTGTATTATATGCGAAGCCATCTACTTCTTGAGTAGCTTGTATGCCATCAAGGATAGTTGCTCCCACACCTAATACAATAGCAATAGTCACTGCGACTATAACTAAAGATGGGACATTGCCGTACGAAACCTGACCTTTCTTTGTCATATGTTCCATTTTGCTTTACACGATATAATGGAATTCACTTAAGCAATTGAACAAAAAAGGAAATTCAATTACAAATAAGAATTGTATAAATACATATATAATGATTAGAGGTAGCAATCACTAAGTATTTTCACTACCCTCTCTCCTTACAATATATACAACAGCTGGTGTTTATTCAACTTCTATACATAGCATATTATGAAAAAATAACCCCCTTTCCTCATATTAATATAAACACAGGGAACTTTCTCTCACCGATTATTTATGAAACAACTTCTTCTTCAGTTACTATGTTAGGGATTACCCTATGTGCATTTTGTGGGTTAGGTAACCCACTATCTACACCGAGTTTGTAGTTCTTAAGCCAATACTCTGCTGTCTCTTGACCAAGGTAATTTCCTTCAATCAATCCTACTTCCCTAAATAACTGAAGTATCCTTTTAGTAGTTGTCTTAGGTATGCCACTCTCATTAATAACCTCCCATAAACCGACGCTAGTCTTATCCTCTTTCAATAGTTTTTCAAAGGCTTCATAGATTTTAATCCTGTCTGGTGGACTACTATCTCTTGCTACTCTTTCTACACATTTCATAACATATTCATTAGGTGTCTTTAAACCATAAAGAATACATAGACATCTTGTTAGTTTCAGTAGTTGTTTGTAAACCCTTGCTGGTTTCTCTGGTTTTGCAGGAATATACTCAACTGTATCATCTCCTTGCCATCTTTGATATGATGGAGCACGCATTTGAGCTAAGAATTTGGCATATTCTTTTATCATTGTTTTATCCTTATCGTTAAGGGTAACTATACCATCTCCACAACTATTATACCATTTAGTCATTGCTTTAGTAATTTCAGTTCTCATCTGTTGTTCCTTTCCTTCATTGATATCACACATAGTTAACATCTCATCTGAATCGTTATCTCCTCTAATCTTCAAGAACCTTTCACCTAATGAATTCATTATACTATTGAACTGGTCTATCTTAGGTGTAACACCTGCAATTAATCCAAAAGAACTATCTATTTCTACAATCTTATCAATATTTCCAAACTTCTTAGTGTATTCTCCGTCATACAATTCTCTTAGTTGTCCAATTATATCATCTCTTTTATCTTTAGCCATTGCAAGTATTGAAGTAAAGTCTTTTAGAATCAACAACCTACCATCTATTTGACTTGCTAAATCAGTTATCTTCCTTCCTGTTTTACCTTTTGCTTCTTGGATTCTATATCCTGTTACAAAAGAATTAGTTGTTAAACTTGAGATATGAACAAAATCATTACCTTTCAATGCCCTTAATACTTCAGTCTTAGTTCCTGATGGGACTGCAATAGTAAATAACCACAAAGGGTCACCTTTTACTTTTCTATCTAAAGCACAGGCCATTACTACATCTATCCACTCTTCGTCATCAATGTGTAACCATTTCCTAATCGTCTTCTTACACATTTGTAGCTCAGTAATCTTGTTAGTAGGACTTTGCATCGTATTCTCCAATTATTTCACTTGTAAGGGTGGTATTTTTCTCTGTAGCCGTCGTGAATTCCCTATATGTCCATATTAATCGTCTAATAAACTCAGATTGAGATAAATCTCCTTTATGTTGTAACATAATTTCAAAGGTATATTTATCCATCATAAAATTATGCTTCATCTGTTTTTGTCCGTATACTTCAGGTTCAACTAATCTATTCATCAGCCATCACCTCATAGAACTCAACTTGTTTTCCTTCCTCTTTTAGAATACTTTCAATAAAATGTTTCTTTTTATT
>CAYPAI010000018.1:0-1452 GCA_964408705.1 Candidatus Woesearchaeota archaeon | reverse complement strand
CATCCCGACATACTTGGGACTATAAGAAATAATTTAGCACTTTACCATATAGGACGAGTATTCATAAACTCTAATTACTTTGCCAACACCACTCCACCATTGCTTTCAGGCCTTAAGCCTTCATCAAGATAGTATCAATGTGTTTTCAAATAAGATGTATGTCTTATTATTAGTAAATCTAATTATGAACTTATTAAGTTCTTATATTCTCGAGTAAATAATTCAAACCCGCAAACTACCCAGAGGTTATAGGTCTCTAATTGTTCCACCCATTTCTTGAACTAATGCTTGAAAGTCTTTAGGATAACATATCATTAGTTTCTTTACTGAAGCTTGTGCAATCATATCTAACTTCTCTCTTTTCCTTGTTTGTCTATAATCTAAATGCTTCTTACAATTAGAACATTGACTATCACTATACGAATTATATCTTGCACAGTTAACACAGACCTTCGGTCTTAATCTTTCTAAATCTGTTTCTTGTTTTTCAGTAATACCTAAAGCTCTATCCATCTTATCATCTAATTGTTTACCAATCAAATGAACATAATGTTGTAGTTGTTTAGTTCCATATCTCATTTCTAATTCCTTTTCTACAAAATGTGGAGCATAGAAACTTATACTTGAATGTCTCAAGTCATAAGGTTTTAACTTTCCTTTACTAATGTGTTTAATGATATGTCCTAACCTTTGATGAGATATTGGAATTAATACTTGTTCCTTATCATCACTTAATGTTTCAAGATAAGCTTGAACAAAAGGAACAGAGAAATTCATTCTAACTCTTCTCTTACCTGTTTTAGTTCCTGAAGGAACAACAAAATACCAATAGTTCAAGTTACCATTGTGTTCAATATGTTTTAACTTAGCTTTCAATAGTTCGTGTGGTCTTAAACCACAATCCATCATAAGCATAAAGATAAAAGCATCCCTTCTACATCTTGTATTCTTTACAAGTTTAAAGGCTTCATCAGGTGTAATGATATCATCACAGGTTTTGTATAATGCATCTTTGTATCCTTTTTGTGATACTTTGAAATCTCTATACTCTTTTGGTAAACTTTCAGAACTCTCTAATTCATATACAAATCTAACAAATACTTTAATTGATGCAATCATACTTGCTAATGTCCAATAAGACTTGTATCTATTCCTTAAATCAATTAGTAACTTATCTAAGTCTTTCTTTGTTAAACTCTTAATGTCTTTGTTTAGAAGTTCTCTAAAAACAAGAGTTAATCTATTCTTTAAGTCTTGTTTTCTCCTTTTAGATAAGTCCCTTACTTCACAATTCTCCAAAAATTGCCCTAATAACTTTGTGTTTGTTTCCATATTCTATACCTCATTTAGTTAGATATAGTTAAAAGTGTTAGAGGTAGGGATTTTGAAACAAAACTAAATACGCCGCGACTGGACGTGTAAGAATCGATACAGAAATCCCAAGAGATTCCT
>CAYPAI010000017.1:0-4545 GCA_964408705.1 Candidatus Woesearchaeota archaeon | reverse complement strand
AATAATAACCTCTTTTCCATAACAGATTATTTACAAAATTATATATATATATATTTCTAAACAGAATCTTCAACTAGTTTTTCAAGAAGAGACGATCTTTTTTCAATTTCCAAGTGTTTAACATATATTTTATCTCCAGGAAATTTGCCAGAAGTTCTATTTGGAGTCCATTTACTTTCATTTCTACCATAAACCTCATGAATTAACAATTCAGCAGCTTTTCTGCTTGGAGCTTCCACATATATCTTTTTTGGAGATTTAGTTTGACAGACAAACCAATCTCCGTTAATCGCTTCTCTATAAACATGTCCGCCATATATATCTTTTACCATAAAAAAAGTAATTTAATAAAGATTAAAAAACTAACTAAAACACAAAAACTAAATAATCTACCACATCTATAACATCTTCTACTATTTCCTTCTTCTTTTGTGTTTTTTATTTTAATTTTAACCCCCCATAATAAATTATATAAACACAAGAGAGGTGGTTCTCTCCCACATTTCTAAATTCTTATAGTATAAGCTCTCTACCCTATGAATTTGGTTAGCCATATTCTTTAGTGCCTTATTTTATAATCTTCTTGTTTGTTCCACTACCTTATCATAACCTTGTAACTTTAGGTAACTAATTAGTGCAGTTCTTACCACTTGAGATTTCTTTATTTTGTAATCATCTGCATACTTCTCTAACTATTATTAAAAACTTTCTCATTAATAAATGTTGTAGTCATTTTGTGGGTCATTTAGAAAAATTTAACCAAGAAAAAATTATTCTCCCTCTTTCTTTCTTCTTTTAGTGTTCGTTTCATATTAGTAATAATGTATTAATAATTTAATATTAAAAGCTTACTAAAGCAGTTTGGTTACACTTAACAAATTCATTGTATCTTAATATTGCTCCCCTATCTTTCATTTACTAACATACAGGAAAAGAAACTAGTTTATTTTGCTATACTCCATAACATTTCAAAATAAGTTCTAAAACTTTTGTTGACATCTTTATTTTTTATTACAAAAATAGTTATTTTTTCTTTCCATACCCATAAGATAACATAATCTTTGAATATACTAAGGGCAGTTGGAACAATATATCCTTTTGATAAATATTTAACCTTGGTATATTTTTCTTTTTCTCTATCTTTTCCAATAGTGTGTTTTAAATCTGTGTCTAAAAGAATTTTCATTGGAATCTTTTTTTTGTTTCTTCTTTTGTCTACATTTTTTAAATAAGTTCTAACGGTTTGAAATCCAAATTTAAGTGGGCTGAATCCAATTGTATAAACTTCATCAGTTTTAGTACATTCTTTTAGTAATATTTCAAATGCTTGTTTAAATCCATTAAATCCTTCTAAGATTATACTATACTCTTCTTGTTCTTCTTCTTTTTTTATTGTTTTCAATTCTTTTACAAGCTTAGAAGTGTTTAATGTTAATTCTTCTGATATTTTTAACAGCGATTCAGGATTAGATGCTTGATAATGTTTTATATTATTTTTTTCATAATATGTTACTAATCCTTTTTTTATCAAATTGTTTAAAGATGCATAAGTTCTTGAACTAGAAATGCCTAATTCATTCATTATTGGGCCAGTTGTAGAATTATTAAGTTTTAATAGAATTTTATATATTTTAAACTCGTTTTTTGTTAAACCTAGTTGTTCTACTAGTTTAGATTTCATACTAATCCATATTATCTATGCCTTAAAAAATCTTCTATTCTACACTTCCGTGCGGAAGGCATAATCTTAAAGAATAAGTAGGTTTTATCTCCTTATAGTGATAAAAATGAACAGAAAAAAGAAATTAATGCCAAAAATAGTTGAACTTAATCAGCAAGGGCAAACAAATGCAGAAATTGCTAAAACCTTAGGGATTTTTAGATCTACTGTTTATAATAACTTAAACATGGCAGGTCTAAAAATGAACAGAAAAAAGAAATTAATGCCAAAAATAGTTGAACTTAATCAGCAAGGGCAAACAAATGCAGAAATTGCTAAAACCTTAGGGATTGTTAGATCTACTGTTTATAATAACTTAAACAGGGCAGGTCTTGAAAGAAATAAATATAGTGTAAATCCTAAGTATTTATCAGACATAGTTGAACTTAATCAGCAAGGGCAAACAAATGCAGAAATTGCTAAAACATTAGGGATTGCTTGGTCTACTGTTCATTACAAATTAGATGAAGTGGGTCTTGAAAGACACATAAATAATTATTTACCAGACATAGTTGAACTTAATCAGCAAGGGCAAACAAATGCAGAAATTGCTAAAACATTAGGGATTGCTTGGTCTACTGTTTATAATAACTTAAACAGGGCAGGTCTTGAAAGGAATAGGAGATAGAAAATGGTTGAAAAATTAGGAATTGTTATATCTGCCGTTTCCAATAACTTAAGGAGGGATAATTTAAACTGTGGGGAGCATGTGGAATATCCAATAGTGAGAAATTTAGATTTTGGTAGCGGTTTAGCTCAAGAAATTAAGAAATTGTATTACGTAAAAAAAAATATGGATGCAGAAATTGTATACTCAATGTTTGAAACTGTAGAGGCCTACAAACTATTGATGAGCGTAGTTGAACTTAATCAGCAAGGACTAAGAAACAAAGAAATTGCAGGAAAACTTGGCATGTTGCGTGAAACAGTTTCATCTGCATATAAGAAAAAGGGAACTACGTCTAGTGAGGTGAGTCGTCAGTTAATAAGAGTAGGTCTTGAAAGAAATATTCCCTATTATGAAGGAATTGCACAGAATGAAGAGTCATATAAAAAATTACAAGATATAGTAGAACTTAATCAGCAAGGGCAAACAGATACAGAAATTGCTGAAGAATTAGAGATTGGAAGAGCTACTGTTTACAATAGATTAAATAGGGCAGGTCTTGAAAGAAATATTCCCCATTATGAAGGAATTGCACAGAATGAAGAGTCATATAAAAAATTACAAGATATAGTAGAACTTAATCAGCAAGGACTAACAAATACAGAAATTGCTGAAAAATTGAAAATTCTTGGACGGAATAATCCTCGACATCTCAAACCCCTTGACCAAATCCACGTCAATTCTTATTTAAAGAAGGCTGGTTTGAAATTAAATCCTGCGGGATTGAAGGATTGATAAGTTGGTGTGATTTAATTGTCAAATCCTGTCCGGGGCGTAACTTTTTTATATTGGTTATTTAACCCTTGTAGGACTTTGGTAGGTCATTTGTAGTATATTACTACAACTAATTATATACGAAGACGAGTTTCCGAGGCTCAAAAAATAACATGCGCGAACCGGGATTCGAACCCGGATCACTGGCTTGGAAGGCCAGGATTCTAACCATTGAACTATTCACGCATAAATTAAAGAAAAAAAATTTGTTTTATAAAACTTTTTGTTTCCTGTTTGAGAGATAATATGAAGTCAAAATCATAAGACCAAAAACTATTGAAAACCAATCAAAGAAAGGAACATCTTCTTCTAAAGTAATATAACAATCTTGTGGTACAAAGGTATAATAGTTATCACAATGTTCATATGGATCTCCTTCTCCATAACTATATCCTTGAGTATAACATTCCACATAATTATGGCCATTCTCACAATCTGAAGAAGGATCTCCTACTCCTTCTTGAGAATAAACAAAAAATTCTTGAGTGCTCTGTCCACCAAAAGGACAATTATCACAAGGTAAACATTCTCCTAATATTCCAAATTGTGCCTGACAATTATTTAAACTATCTCCTCCAAAATCTCCAGAAAATGCGCACTCTCCACATCCAGTAACTCCATTTTCAATACACATATCATCTCCTTCTACACAATTAGTTAAATCATCAAAATCGCACTCTTCTCCTGCATCTCCATCTACAAACCCATCATCAAAATCACAATCTTCTTCACCTCCATCTTCTGAAACACAATCACAATTTTGACATAAATAACCTGTAGAACATTGATCCTCTCCTCCTGAAAGATCACAATCTTCTTGGAACTGGTCATAATAACCATCCCCACAAAGGTCTGCATCATTATCACACAAAACATTCAATATTCCTGAACTAACTTCTTGTTCAGAATAACTCGCAACAAATCTATAATTTGGATCTTCTGGAAACTCTCCACAACCAGAAACATACCAATAATCTGAAGCAATATTATCACTACCGAATACTAAAATTTCAGGAAAACCTTGTCCAACAACCTCTCCATCATCATCTCCACTAAGTGAAGGAGAATTTTGAACCCCAGCCTCATTCATATCATACAAATTTAATGTTACAGTCTCACCAATACAATAATTATTACCTTCTACAACTATTTTTGTAATTTGATTATTTCCTACATCTACAACTTCGTCCCCACTTACACTATCCCACTGATCATTTTGTTGATTAAAAACCATCCAATAACTATTAACAATTCCACAAACATCTCCACAAGGCTCACATATAACTCCCCCGCAATCAATACCTTCTTCATCTCCATTTTGAATAGCATCTGAACAAGTAAGGCAACTTCCATCATCAGAAGTAGCATCTGGGTCATAATTATG
>CAYPAI010000016.1:0-5277 GCA_964408705.1 Candidatus Woesearchaeota archaeon | reverse complement strand
TCAGAAGTACGTACAGTATGATAATAATAATCTTTATTCTTTATCCTCTTTCTATGCAAGTTAACCCACACCTCTTTGTTATAAACTACTCAAATCTTTTATATATAAATCTTTTTAATACAAAATTATTTAAACAATAAAAATAATAAAAATTTATGCAAGATCAAATACTAGATATGTTACTAAAAAAGGATGAATTGACTTGGCAAGATATTCTTTACGACCTTATAAAATCCGAAAGAATGGATCCTTGGAATATAGATGTTTCTAAGTTATCAAGAAGATACTTAGATATAGTTAGAAAATTACAAGAAACAAACTTTTTTGTGTCTGGAAAAGTTGTTTTAGCATCGGCAATATTATTAAAGATAAAATCAACTAAACTTTTAACAGAAAATATAGCTAACTTTGACAATCAACTTTATACTCAAGATGAAGAAGATGAATATATTGAACAATTAGATGATCAAGAGTTTAATCAAAGTTCACAACCAAGATTAACAATAAAAACACCTATAGCAAGAAAAAGGAGAGTGTCGATTAACGATTTGGTTGATGCACTAGAGAAAGCACTTGAAGTGGACAATAAGAGAAAGATAAGAAGAAGAATGTATAGTCATTATGAAACAGATTTAGAAATGCCTATCAAAAAAGTAGATTTAACTCAAAAGATAAAGGAAGTATACACTAAAGTTAATGACTATCTCAAAATAAAAAATAGTAATCTAACTTTTACTCAACTTCTACCTTCAGATTCAAAAGAAGATAAGGTTTTTACATTTATACCTTTGTTACATTTAGAAAATCAAAAAAAAGTAGGAATGCATCAAAGTAAATCTTTTGATGAGATATATATATCATTAAAGGATCTAAAAATTTAAAAATACTTAAGTTAACATCTCAATTAAAATGAAAGAACTAAAAAGAATAGAACCAATGTCTTTAGCTAAACTGGCAGGGTTGTTTGGTTTAATCTTAGGAGTTATTGCAGACATAGTAATTTCTTTAGGATTTACAGTTACAGGAGAATCTATGACTAGTTTATCTGGTGGAATGTTAATAATGTTACCTATAGCTTACGGATTGTTATATTTCTTAAGTGGATTAATATTCTCATGGATATATAATATTTTAGCTAAACATATAGGTGGAGTTAAACTAATCATTTAATTTTTTGATTATTTTTTCTAAACTTAAGGAAAACTCCTTGCCTGATTTTAAATCTTTTAACTTTAATTTATTTTTTTCAATTTCCTTTGGACCTATAATAATTACATAAGGAATTCCTAACTTATTTGCATAGTCTAGATTTTTAGAAATACTTTTACCAATTATATCCATATCTGAGTTAATCTTATTCTTTCTCAGTTTGTCTAACACTTTCAAACTTTTATTGATTGTTTTAATTGGTATTACGTAAACTTTAGTTTTAGTTTTAGTCATATCTTTTAATTCCGGCTTGATTGATTCATAGATTGTGTCTAATCCAAAACTTAATCCTACTGCAGGATAACTATTTTTACCAATATAGTTACCAATCATATTATCATATCTCCCTCCACCGCAAAGAGAAGATTTTATTTTATTTTGTTTAAGAAAACCTTCAAATATAATTCCAGTATAATAGTTGAAACCCCTAGTAAGTCCAAGATTCAATACTACCTTGTCCTTTTTCCCAAAATAACTAAAAAATTCTTTTAGTTCATTCAATCCTTCCATCCCTTTTTGATCTTTTAATATTTTTTCTAGTTTAATAATTGATTTAGATTTTATTAATTTTAAAAGATTGTTTGAATTTTTTTTATTTGAAAATTTTGTTAATTGGTTCCCAATTAACTCAAAACTAACTTTACCTAACTTATCCAAGATAATCATTATTTGATTCAAATCCTTTTTGAAAAATCCTTGACTTAGGATTAAAGATTCCAAAACTTTCCGATTATTAATTTCAATATATGAGTTAAATTTTATTTTTGAAAAAAATTCTAATGCCAGTTTTACTAACTCTACTTCTGAAAGTACATTTTTATTACCTACTATATCTACGTCACATTGCCAAAATTCCCTATATCTTCCAAGTTTGATTGGTCCATCTCTAAATACTTCCCCGACCTGGTATCTCTTAAAAGGAGTTTTTATAGAAGGGTTCATTGCAATATATCTTGCTAAAGGCACTGTAAAATCAAATCTTAGTCCAAGATTTCTTTTACCTTGGTCTTTTAGTCTAAATATTTCTTTCATAACGTCTACACCTTCTCCTGCTCCAAATTTATTAGAAAGAACATCATACCTTTCTACAATCGGAGTTTCTATAGGCGAATAACCATAAACCTCAAACAGATCGGTTAAATTTTTTAGAATACTATCTCTTAATATCTTCTCTGCCGGACTAAAATCCCTCATTCCCTTAGAATTGCTCAGTTCCATATTAAAAATATCAAATCATAAGTTTATAAAATTTTTTAAAAAAAGAAAAAAATAAGGATTATTTATTAGATAAATCGAAGACTGTTTTTATAGCAACCACTATTGTAGAAGTTGCAAATAAAACTGTAAGATTAGCAAATAAATTCCCTAAGATTTCGATTGAAGTCATAATTGCCTCACTAGCAAAATGCCCAACAATAACTAGTGCAGTTCCAGCAAGTAAAAACTTAGTTGCTTCACTAGAAGTTATGTTTAAAAGTCCAACCACGGAACCTAGAAATACTAATATCCAAGTATATTCAGGATAACTAAGGAAAGTGAATAAAACTGCTAATACTACTCCTAACAAAAAAGCCCAACTTCCTAATTGGTTATTTGATTTTTTCTTTGCCATTTTCACCTCCATGAATTAATAAAAACTAAAATAATCTTAAATTTTAAATATATAAACATTTCTTAACAACTTAGAGTAGTGAAAAGGACGACGTGCGAGAATCGAACTCGCGTCTTACGGACCACAACCGTAAATTCTAACCACTAAACTAACGTCGTCATAACATTCAAATTAAAATTAAATTATTTATAAAATTAACCTTTAAAACCAATTCTTCTTAAGAAGGTCCCAAGTATTCCATCGGCTTTTTCAGTATATTCTAATCCAATTAATTCTGCTGCCAATTTTTTATAAGCTATTGCAGATTTACTTTTAGGGGAAACATAAATTACTGGGTCTTTTTTAATTAAACTTTTTCTTATGGCCTTGTCATAAGGTATAGTTGCAATAATGGGGCTATCCAACATTCTCTCTACACTTTCTTCAGAGAGGTCTCCATCTACTGCACCAGCTTTAGAAAGAATAATCCCTTTTACATTCTTTCCCATATTTTCTACAAACTTAGAAATTTTTAAGGCATCTGTAACAGCAGGAAGTTCAGGATTTGTGACAATTAGAACATCTTCAACAGCATTAATTACTGTAAGAGCATCTCCACCAATTCCAGGTGCACCATCAATTAATACAATATCTGTTAAACCCTCTAATCTCATTAAAGTTTTTCCTAAGTCTCTAGGTTTAACATCTTTTAAATCATTTAAAGATAAACTAGCAGGAATAACTTTCAGTCCCGAATTATGTTGATAGACGCTCTCTAAAACATTATTTTTCCCTTTTAAGACATCATGTAAAGATATTGGGACAACAGGTATGCCCAAATGTAAGCCTAAATTAGGAGTTGATAAATTTCCATCAACAATAGTAACATCCCTGCCAAAATAATTAAATGCTGCGCCAAGATTAACAGTAGTTGTAGTTTTAGCAACTCCGCCTTTTCCAGAAAGTATGCCTACATACTTGGTCATTAAAGCCCATCCCCTATGACATCTACAAATTCTTTTGCATTTTCAAAATAATTCATAAGGGCAGGTACATCAACATTAACTACTTTATCTTCAGAGATATTAGATATAAGGGTCACACCCTTCCTATACTCTGATACTCTGTCAAAGTCAGCTTCACAAATTTCAAGTAATAAAAAATAGTTTTCAAGATAACCCTTAATATTCTTTTTAAATTTTGATACAAGTTCTGCCCTTCCCTTTCTTGAAGGAGGGATAAAATCTAGTTTATTCTTAGCTTTAAATTTCTCTAGGACTGCAGTAATTGCAAAGTCATATGCATTTGAAATTCTTTGAATAGTATTATGCATAATGTCACAAGTTCTAGTATATTTCAAACTAACAAAAACCAAGTGGTCAGATCTTTTTAATTCATTTCTTGCTTTCTCTAAGTAGTCGCTCATGAGATAATATATTATTGAGCTTAAATATAAAAGGTTTTGCCTTTGAAATCATGTTTTTCACATTTTCAGCAGTCAAGACTCTAGTTTTATAATCTTCAGAACATATTACAAATTTATTACCTCTAACAAACTCAATTGGACTTTCTTTATGTTTCCTGATTAAATCATCTATCTCTTGAATAAACTCAAAATCACTTTGAGTAAAAAAATATCTTTTAGATGATATTTTGGAGAATATATTTATTTTTTCTAAAAAAGTTTCAGGATTAGCTTTAATTCTTTTATAGATTCTGTCATATCTTAAATAAGCGTCTATTGAACATTTAAGTGATTTGTCAATATTTTCTAAGATATGAATTAAAAGTTTGTGATCTTTCACCAAAGGGTAAGTCACATAGAGCATATGATCTGCTAGTTTTAATCTTTTATTTGCTTCCAAAACAATAGATCTAAATTTTTCCATGTATTATATGGTATTAAGAAAACTATTTAATTGTTATTTTTTAGTTTGATTATTGCTTCAGCAAGGTCTCCTTCAGTTTCTTCTAAAGTTTTTTTTGCAACTTCTTCTGAAACCTCTGCTTGCTTAGAAACTGTTTTTATATCTTCTTCCAAGATATTAGATTCTTCAGAAATATCTCCTGTAATCTGTAATGTTTTCTGACCCATCATATCTATCTTAGTAACTGAAGGATTATTAATTATCAACCTTTTATCATGAGTTTTGATTATGACTTCTACTGCGTCTATCTCTTCTTGTTTGATGCCCATTTTTTGCATCATCTTGTTCATTTGTTTAGGGTTCATTCCAGGCATCATTTTAACTTAATCCAAAAATTCCTCTATTATGTAGTAAAAATTCAATCAGCATGATTAATATAATCATTACTATTACAACACCAGGTTTAAACATAATCTTACTTTTATACTCCTGGTCATATCTCATCAGTCCCCCCATTCCGGAAGGCATTTGTATTTTTTCTTGTGCCATTTTTAAAAAGTGTAGGCAAGTGTAAGCCACGTTTTGTTAGGTTCTCGATAACGAACGAAC
>CAYPAI010000015.1:0-5445 GCA_964408705.1 Candidatus Woesearchaeota archaeon | reverse complement strand
AACTAATTTTTAGTCTCTCCTAGCACATCCAAAAATAATCCTATTTAAGTTAGGTTGTAAGGTTTACATTATTTTTTCCAATTGCTTCAGAGATATTAGAATATCCGTCTTTTTTTAATAACTTAACAAGACCTTGATTAATTTCACTAATAACTTGAGGACCTTCATAAATCATCCCAGTAATTAATTGAACTAAAGAGGCACCAGATTTTATCTTTCTATAGGCATCCTCTGCAGTAAAAATTCCCCCGCACCCAATAATAACAAATTCCCCTTTAGTTTTAGAATAAATATATCTTATAGTTTTATTAGCACTCTCCTCGGCTAATTTTCCACTAATCCCTCCCTTAGAAGGAACATTTTTATCAATTATTTTAGAATAATTTCTTTTCTTAGAAAGATTATTACAAATAAATCCATCTATGTTATAGTTTCTAGAAACTTTAATAATACTATCAAGAGTTTCCTCAGTTAAATCCGGAGCCAACTTTAAAAATACGGGCTTCTTAGTTTTTATTTCAGATAATCTTTCCAATAACTTAACTAAATACCTTGGATTAGTAAAAGGTTCCCCTCCACAAGTATTAGGACAACTAATATTCACAGTAAAATAATCCCCAATATTTTTAAAATTATCAAAACCCTTAACATAATCTTTTATTCCTTCCTTAAGTTCAACAGTACTTTCATCATTAGTTCTAGCTATATTAGTTCCTAAAGGAATTTTAAAATTATAACTTCTTATTCTTTCGCTTATTTCCTCAGAACCTTTATTTTTTAAACCATAGTAAACAACAAGCCCTTTAGATTTCTTTAATCTCCATAATCTTGGTTTAGGATTTCCTTCACAAGGACTACCTGTTATTGAACCAATTTCATGAAAACCAAATCCCACAGAAGGAATAATTTCAATTAATTCCCCATCTTTGTCAAAACCAGCTGCCAACCCTGTAGGATTAGAAAATTTTATCCCTAGAATTTTTTGCTCAAGAATTTTATTATCATAAGAAAATAAAAAACCCATAATTTTTTTCATAAATTTATTCTTTCCAAATTTCTTTCCACAAAATAGAACCCTATCATGTATTTTTTCAGGATCAATTTGAAATAAAATTGGTTTCAACCCAAATTTATAAAAAAATCCCAATAAACTATTTCTTAATAAACAAATATTTTTATTCATACTTTCACAACTTCTTAGATTTTAACAGCAAAGAATTGAACACAACACTAACCGAACTCATTGCCATTGCTCCACCTGCAATCATTGGATTTAATAACCAGCCAGTAACTGGATACAAAACTCCAGCAGCAATTGGTATTCCTATGGTATTGTAAAATAATGCCCAAAACATATTCTGTTTTATTTTAGACATTGTAATTTTGCTTAATTTAAAAGCTTTGGGAATAGCTAGGAGATCATCTTTCATTAAAACCACATCTCCAGTTTCCATAGCTACATCAGTTCCAGAACCCATTGCAATTCCTATATCTGCCTGAGCTAAGGCAGGGGCATCATTAATTCCATCTCCTACCATTCCAACATGTCCTTTGAACTGTAATTTACTAACATAATTTGCTTTATCTTTTGGTAAAACCTCAAAAAAGACATTATCAATCCCCACCCTTTTTGCTATAGCATTAGCAGTTCTTTCATTATCCCCTGTCATCATATAAATTTCAATATCTAACTTTTTTAATTCACTAATAGCTTTTCTAGAAGTCTTTTTGATTGTATCTTCAACAGCAATAAGACCTATCAAGGAGTTATTTTCAGCCAAAAACATAACAGTTTTACCATCTTCTTCAAGAGAATAAACTTCTTCTAAACTAGATTTGACATCAACAGAATAATCTTTCATTAGTTTTTTATTACCTAAATGATAAACTTTAGAAGCAATTTTTGCACTTATTCCATATCCAGGAATTGCTTCAAACTTAGTTATTTTCTTCAGTTTTTCTTTTTTAGCAGCTTCAACTATAGATTCCCCCAATGGATGTTCTGAATTTTTCTCAAGACTTGCAGCAATAAGTAACACTTCTTTTTTAGATAAATTACTCTTCTTAATTACCTTAGTAACTTCTGGTTTTCCATTAGTAATAGTTCCAGTCTTATCAAAAATCAAACTTTTCAACTTGTGTGCAGATTCTAAAGAATCTCCTCCCTTAATCAAAATCCCATTTTTAGCTCCCTTTCCAGTTCCTACCATAATTGCAGTAGGAGTAGCTAAACCTAATGCACAAGGACAAGCAATTACCAAAACTGTAACAGAAGCCATCAAAGCAAAAGAAAATTTAGCATCAAAAAATAGATACCAAGCTAAAAATGTGATAATTGCAATTAATATTACAAAGGGAACAAAATAAGAAGAAACAACATCAGCAAACCTTTGAATAGGTGCTTTTTTAGACTGTGCATCTTCAATTAACTTTATTATATGTGCCAAAGTAGTTTCTTTACCAACTTTATTTGCTTTAAATTTAAAAGAACCTTGTTTATTTATAGTCCCCCCAATTACAAAATCTCCTTTTTTCTTTTCAACAGGAATACTTTCACCAGTAACCATTGATTCATTAACACTTGAATATCCTTCTACAATAATTCCATCTGCAGAAATTTTAGAACCTGGTTTAACTAAGATTATATCATTTAATATTATTTGGGAAACAGGAATTTCAATTTCTTTTCCATTTCTAATAACTATTGCTTTTTTAGGAGCAAGATTCATCAATTTTTTAATTGCTTCAGAAGTTTTTCCTTTAGCAATAGCTTCCAAATATTTACCAAATATAACTAATGTAATCAAAACAGCAGAAGCTTCAAAATATTGGTGTTCCCCGCCAAATAAAACTACAAACACACTAAAAAAATATGCTGCACTAGTACCTAGAGCAATTAAAGTATCCATATTAGTAGTTTTATTCTTTAATGCCCCCCATGCCCCTTTATAGAATTGTGCACCCACATAAAACTGAACAGGAGTTGCTAAAAACCATAGTATATAATTTTGATAAGGAATTGGATTATTCATAAAAAACATACCTAGAATAAATGTAGGTAATGCAAAAATAAAAGAAAGAAATAATTTATATTTTAATTTAGCAATTTCTTTTTTTTTTACTAAATCATTGCTGTGCCTAGAATCTATGCTTGCAGAATATCCAAGCCCCTTTATCTCTTTAATAAAATCCTCTACTTTTGATTTAGAATCGTCAAATTCAATAGTAGATTTTGAAGTTGAATAATTAGTGTTAGAATCCTTAACACCTTTCAATCCTTTAAGAGACTTATCTACAAGTATCGCACAACTTGCACAATGCATTCCTAAGACATTTAGTCTTACTTTTTTCATATGTATTCATATCCTCCAAAATTTATATTCATCCGCCACAGCCACAGCCACAGCCGCCACCATTCCCTCCACAGGATCCACTATTCCCTCCACAGGATCCACCCTTAGGGGTTTGAAAATTATTTATTTCATTCACTTGTTCTTGATCTAAAGTTCCAAGATCATCAACTACAATAAAAGTTCCTGGAATCATTCCCATCCAACAACTCCAAGCAACATTTCCAGATTCATTGGGAGTAAATTCTATTAATTGCTCACCATATCCTATATCAAAATTCAAATTATATTCAGGAACCTGTATTGCATTATTACACCCATTAATTTCCTCCCCATTAATTCTCCATCTTACAGGAATTCCTTTCTGTAAAACAAATTTATCTGGAGACCAGCCATTCCCATTAACTTCCATATTAATTTCTTGATAGCCCCCATGTATTATTGCAACCTCATTGGAAAGAAACTCATCATAATTATCTCCAACGGTAACTCCTGTGACTAAACTATTAACATCATAACCATTTCCAGTAAGTGCTAAACCCCTATTTAACATAACTACACCTAACAAAATAACTACTATAGCTGAAACTTTTAATATTTTTTTAGTTGAACCAGCACTAATCATTGACGCAACAACTCCAAAACTTAAAAGAGCTGGTAAAGTTCCCAAACCAAATACTGCTAAACTTAATGCCCCTTGAAAAAAATCCCCTGTTGCAGCAGCATAAATATACATTGCCTGTAAAGGACCACAAGCAATCAATAAACTATTCAATAAACCAATCTTTAATGGATTTTTAGATTTGTGTGCACTTACAGTGTATTTATTCAAAAATTTTGGTGGTTTTATTATAATCTTTCTTAACCATGGAAAAATATTTAACATATTGAGTCCAAAAATTATAAGGAATAATCCTGCAATAATTGCTGCATAACCTCTTATTTGGGGAGTAAAAGCTATAAAAGATCCAAACAAACCAAATAGTCCCCCAACTAATGCATAACCTACTGTTTTTCCTACACCATATTCCAAATGTGCCCTAACTTTAGACTTAGCTTTAGCAGCATAAGAAATAACAAACCCTCCGCACATGCTTATACAATGGAATCCAGTAAGTAGTCCTAAAAAGAATAATAATAACAAAGATGTTTTTTGGGTTAAATCTGGAAAAAAATCAAAGCCCATTGTATTTTTAATTAAAATATAAGCTCCAAACAAAAGAAATCCTAATCCTAATGCAATAGATAAATATAATTTGGATTTTTTTGTTTTTTTATCATTAGGAGTATATCCATTTTCAGAGATTATACTAAATATTTCTTCTTTAGAAATTTTATTCTCATCAAATTTAATTCTTAATGCACTTTTTTCATAACTTGCCCTTACTTTTTTTACACCATAAACATTCAAAGAATCTTCAAGTATTTTCTCACAACTTCCACAAGTCATTCCCGAAATGTGTACTATAATATCTCCCATAAGAAACTTTATGGGTGAAACCCTTTATAATATTTTGTAAGAAACTAGTTTCATAATAATATTAATCATATTTACTATTTAAAATAACAACATTAGTCATTCCCCTTCTTTTTCTAGTTATAACCCCTTTCCCCTCAAGAGAATCCAATATTCTAGTTATTTTTACTTTATTAAAATCTGTTTTTTCAACCAATTCTGATTGAAAAATTGTTCCATCCGATTCAACAATTTTACTTAAAACAAGATTTTCATCTTCACTTAATTTTTTACGAAGTTCAGAATATTTTATTTTATTCCTTGGTTTTTTCTTATCTTCAGTAAAAAATACTAAATACGCTCCAACTAAAATGACTGCAATCATCAAAATTAAACTTGTATTGGTTTGAAAATTTATAGATTCCCACATCACACAATCAGAATCATGAGAACAATTAGTATTAACAATTTCACTTAAAGCCTTATTAAAAGAATAGGTTATAAATCCAATTATTAATGAAATTCCTATAATCATATATCCTACAATCTTGTTTTTCATGAATAAAAAAAGATTAATAATAATATAAAAAACTAACTAAAAAGAATTTTATCGATAAAAAAATATAATTAGTTTATTCC
>CAYPAI010000014.1:0-5900 GCA_964408705.1 Candidatus Woesearchaeota archaeon | reverse complement strand
TTCCCGTTCCTGCACCAAATTCTATAATTCTTAAAGATTTGTTTTTTCTAAATCTTTATTATTAAATTCTTTTTTTTCATCAGTATTAATTTTTTCACTATCTAATAAATCAGATTTTCCATCTTTATTCATTCTCCAATTTTTAGGATCAATAGTCGCACAAGCTCCACACCCAATACAACTTTCCCTTTCATGTAAAAAATAACACTTCTTCATAGAATTCAAACAAAATGTTTAATATAAAAAACTAACTAAAAAGAACTAACATGTATCCCATGGACACTCAGAAGGCTCAAAAGGCTTATAGTCGTCTTGCCAATGATTTGCACAACAATCATACTCCTCATGGGAAGGCACACCCCCTTCTTCCCAACTATCCCTCCAAGAACTAATATTTTGGTTGAAATCGTAATTAACCATATGGGATTTACCGAACATCTTACTCATATCAGTTAAGCTACTAACGTCCCAAGAACTAATATCTTGGTTGAAAGAATCTGCAGACAAAAACATACCATACATATTAGTTACACTACTAACATCCCAAGAACCAATATCTTGGTTGAATTCACCTGCAGCATAAAACATCTGCATCATATTAGTTACACTACTAACATCCCAAGAACCAATATCTTGGTTGAAAACACCTGACCAAAGATGAAACATACCATACATATCAGTTACACTACTAACATCCCAATTCCCAATATCTTGATTGAACTCATTAGCACCAAGAAACATCTTACTCATATTAGTTACACTACTAACATCCCAAGAACCAATATCTTGGTTGAATTCACCTGCAGACAAAAACATACCATACATATTAGTTACACTACTAACATCCCAAGAACCAATAGGTTGATTGAAATCCTCTGCATTCTCAAACATCCGTTCCATATTTTCTACATGAGACGTACAAACGGTTGCAAGATTATGATTTTCATAATCTTGTGCCATAGCTTTTAACCATATTTTATTAACCGCAGTATAGTTAATTCCATTAACAATTCCTGTATCACCTACACCAGCAGTTTCACATTTAATAATTCCATTATCATCCATATAAAATGGTTGTTCAGGTGGGAGTGCAGCTTGACATATTTCTAACTGAGTATTAACTTGATCTAACTCAATGTTAACATCTTCTAACAGTTCTAAACATTTATCAAGATTAACCTTTATAGGTTGAGAAGGTCTTGGAGACATCTGAGAACTACACCCAGAAATAACTAAAACACTAATTAAAAATAAACTTAAAACTAAAATACCTCTTTTCATAATAATTCTAAGAATGACTAATATAAAAAGTTAACTAAAAAAGAGGACCTATTGTTAGATAATGTAATACAAAAAACTTAGGATTTATAAAGTTTTAAACTAATTTTTAGAAAATGAAACTTGTAGTAATCTATGGTCCTGTAGCTTCAGGAAAATTAACAACAGCAAGAGAATTAGCAAAAATTACTAGTTTTAAAATATTTCATAATCATCTAACTAATGATTTGTTGGAGCCTTTTTACAATAAAAAAGATCCAAGCAAGTTTTGGAAAATAAATAATAATTTAAGATTAGAAATAATTAAATTGGCTGCTAAAGAAAAAATAAACTTAATATTTACTTTTTGTTATGATGATAAAGATAGTCATAAATTTATAGCAAATATTGTAAAAAAAGTAGAGAAGTACAATGGAAGAGTTTATTTTGTTCAACTAGCTCCTGAAAAGGATGTGTTATACAAAAGGATTAAGGGAGACTCTAGGAAAGAATTCAATAAAACTAAAACTAAAAAAGTTCTTGATTGGCAATTAAGAAAATTTGATTTTTATACATCTGTAAGACATAAAAATAATCTAAAAATTGATAACACAAAAAGTTCTGCAAGGCAAGTGGCAAAAAAAATAAAAATGTACTATAAATTTTAGTAAATAAACTAATTACGCCGCGACTGAGCATAAATGTCTGAGTGATACACTCTTAAGAAATATCAATTATGATTTAGTAAAATAATCCTTAACTTCTTTTCTAAATTGCATATACCAAATAATTACGCCATAAATGATTAAAATAATTAATGAAGTAAAGTTCCCGGAAAACAAACTAAAAAAGGAAGCAATGACTGCAAGCCATGAAATTACTAAAACAAAAATTCTTGCCCAATTTTTACCATTCCACAATCCTCTTCCAATAAAGAAGTTTAATACTCCAGCCCCAATGGCTAAAGCTGCAACAAAGTATCCAAGTGACATAATTAACATCCCTAAAATACCTCCTCCTAAGAACATAGAACCAAAAATAAAATAATAAACCGCAGAACCTAACAGAAGCACAGAAAACATGTAATAAATAATTGCGAGAACCTTAACTCCAATCGGAATTTGTTTATTCCCTAAAGACTTTACTAAGTTATTCATATCTTAAAATAATAAAAATAAGATTTATAAATATTTCTATATTAAAGAACTACTATAATAATTATCTAAACACCAGCTTATGTGTGTGTAATAAAACTAACTAAAGTTTTACGATTTCAATTGTTCCATCACCTTTTCCAAAGACACAATAAATTGTGGATTCTCTTTTAATGTATTAGCAATAGTTTTACTTCCATTAAGTGTATTCTTAAGATATTTTTCAATACTAGGATATGAAAAATTGTATAACAAAAAAGTAATTTAATGTTTACAAATAAAAATCATCATATTCATTATGATTTTCAAAATACTTAAACAACTCAACAGTTAAGGTATTATCTTTATTTCTAGAAACTTCAAATAAAACCCTCCTATTTCCAAAAGATTCTCTCCTAAAATGTCCAGTATGACCAAATTCATTAACACAAGTATCATAAAGTGAAGCATTAGCAACCTTTGATCTTTTAGTTATTCTCCTACCTGTATTAAAAGGATTTAGAAGTAATTGTTTTTCAAGATTATCTCTATCTTTTCTATTATCCAGCATTGTTAATCCTTCAATATAAACTTTAGGATTATCTTCTTTGATTAAAGATCTTATCTTTTTTGCAGATTTAAATCTTCTTTTTCTAAATCTTGGTAAAATTCCCCTAACTCCCTCATATGAATCAAGTAAATCATCAATTGCATCAATATAATCCTGAGCATCACCATTATCTAAATCAAGCACATTATGGTTTTTATATATTGGATAAACTTCTGAAGAAGTATATCCTTTTTCATTAAAACTATTTTCAAGATTTAACATAAAATCTTTTTTTTCAAAAAAATCATAACTCTCTAATAAATTTTTAGCCTTTTTTCCAGTAATTCCCCTAGTTTTTAAAAAATTAATATCTTCTCCATCATAAATTTTAGGTTTATATTTTTGTGTAGGTTCTTTTCTAATTATTCTTTCTATTTTTTCAACAATTGTTTTTTTAGGTTCTTCTGGCTTTTTTAAGATTATTTTTAATGCCCTGGACCGATTAATTGTTCCATCAAATAAGTCGTAAAGAGTTGATTCAACTTCTTCATTAGAAATATAAATTTTAGAATCATTTATTCTTTTAAGTATTGACAAATTTTTAGAAATATCATTTATTTTATTTTTTTCAAAATTAAGTTCGGAAACAGCACTAGATATTCTCACAAAATCTGAATTTACTGAATCAATATCTTCTTCACAAAGTCCAACATGATAAAGATCCCCAAATATCTTGTTTTGTTGTTTTATGTAAGTTTTAATTTTTTTTAATTCCTTACGATCCTTAGTAATATCATTAGTAGTTGAAGAAAAAGTATTATGGTACTCTTGAAGGTTTTTATTAAGGCTTGAAATTATTGGAAGATATTTATCTAAATCTATTTCAGAATAATCCTTATTCTCTGATTTTATGTTTACTGAATGTTTAGGAATACGTATCTTAAATTGCTTAGATATATCTATAAGTTTATTTTCAGATTCTTTTAAAATATTTATAATCTTATCTTCTAAATCCATAATTTTTCTATTTAGGTTCAATTTATAATTGTTACTAATCACACTAATATTTATATATTAGTTATACAATAAATAGAATAATGAATCAATCTAATAAGAACGGAAATATTATTTCTAAAGTCTTACTAGTGAGATTCATAACAATAAAACCTTGCACATTATAGATTTTTGGTTAAGGCCTAAATTTATGATGAGTGGGGAGTAATTCTATCATAATTTAGGTTCTTAGTCATTTCTCTATCTTAAGGTTAAAACTAATGAGGTGGAAAAATATGTATGAAGAAAATCTTTTAGAGGAAAAAGACATTTATGATGAGATGTTTTTTGATAAGTTGGAAGAAAATGACGAAATTTCTGCAGAAGAGGAGGGTTTTATGTTAGGGTATTTAAAATAAAAGAAACCCTTATAAGGTAAATTTATTACTATTTAGTAATAAAGTTTAACCATAGGAAGAATGGAAACAGCATTAAAAAAACCAAAAAAGCTAGTTGACTTATTGAAAGGAAAAGGACATTACGCTTTACTAAATGAAGAATCTAGGTGTAAACTTTTTAATAGGTGGAGAAAGATATATCATTTAGAATCTAAAGAGATAGATTTATCCTTTTATGCAAGTTATGGAGATTTACTAAATGCTTACGATAAAGGGTTTAATACAATGTTTGTCCATGCAGTATCAAGATGAAAAAACAATAAGTGTAATTTCAATGATTATTCCAATCTTATGGATATTAATTTAACTTATAAGGGTGGTATAAAGCAATTTTAATATTAAATTGTCAACTTGACATAGGCGGCAATATATCTTTATTAATAATAATTTACTAATAATTCTTAATGGAGATTAAAGATTGTAGCAGATGTAAGGAACCTTATGAATGTATTACCATTAATAGGTTGCTTTGTGATGATTGTAGGGTAATAAGAAAAAGAGAAAAGGCTCAGAGACATAATGCAAAACCAGAAAGAAAGGAATATATTAGGAAACGAAATAAAAGACCAGAAGTTAAGGCAGCAAATAAAAGAGCTCAACAAAAATATGAATTATCACCTAAGGCAAAAATAAGAACTAAAAAATATGCTAATTCTAAAAAAGGTAAAGCTTACAAAAAAGATTGGGCATTAAAAAATCCTGATAAAGTTAGAGCAACTCAAAAGAAACATAGACAAACTCCAAAGTATAAGGAAAGAGAAAAATTATTCAGAAAGAGTCCGAAAGGTATACTAAAAAATCAATACGATTGTGCAAAAAGAAGGGAAAGAATAAACAACACTAAAACAAAATACACAAAAAAAGAATGGGGAGAATTAAAGAATTCAACTTTTGGAGTATGTCCTAAATGTTATAGTGAAGTAGGAACTGGAAAGTGGGGAATTCAGTTAGACCATATTTACCCATTATGGAAGGCAAATGATGATTTTTTAGAAACTGGAATTAAAAGAGTATACACAATAGATGATATTAGGCCATTATGTGGTCCATGTAATAATGCGAGACCCAAGTTTAAAATAGATATGCCTGAAGGAAGTAGTATCTTGGTAAAAGGTTAGAGTATGAATGAGAGTGGGGAAACCTTACAAATGAACAAAAAAGGATTCAGATTAGGTAGTCTAACCGCTTATTGTTGAATTTGAAAACACCCACTCTCTATGGAGTCCCCTCTTATCGAAGGGTGAGCTGACTGATTACCAATCCTGCTCAGTATAGGTAACTAATCTATACATACTATTGAATTCAAAGATTCCTATTTAAGTTAGTGTTGTAAGGTATTCATCACCTTTTCCAACGAAACAATAAATTGTGGATTATTTTTTATTTTATTAGCTATCACATTCAATTTATCCTGTTCTACATTATGGTTAATCTTATCCTTAATATCTAAAGGAACTGAACACTTCATACACATTACAGCATCACTTGGATGTTTAGTTTTACAAGAGA
>CAYPAI010000013.1:0-8137 GCA_964408705.1 Candidatus Woesearchaeota archaeon | reverse complement strand
GTTCCTTTTGCCATTTTTATTCAGGTAAAATAAGTATTATTGTGTCTCCTCTTACAAAAACAGTTCCTAACTTCCTTTTAACTTCTCCATTCTCTATCTCTTCTGCATTACTTAGAACTGTATTTATATGAACATCAAATGAAATTAACTCTCCTACAAATTGTTTACCATTTTTTAATTCTAACATTACTCTTTTATTTCTTGCTTTATTTAAAGTATCTAATGGTCTGCTTGTTTCTGTCATTATTTAATGTACCCCCAATAGATTTTTTGGTGAATTATTTAGTTTAAAAAACTATCGATATCTTCTTTCCAAATACTCCTAAAACATAAAACTTTTAAATAAAAGCATTTATTGATTTTAACATGGCAATCAGTCAAGAAAGATCAAAAAAGAAAGTATCTGGTTCTAGGTACATATCTCTTAGAAAGAAAAAGAAGTTTGAGCTTGGTAGAGATCCAACTTCTTCCAAATTGGGCAAGAGAAAAACAAAGTTAATCAGGACTATGTCTGGAAAAAGAAAGGAAATAACTATGTATAGTGATAAGGTGAATATTATAAATCCTAAAACTAAAAAATCAAAAATAGTTAAGATAAAGAATGTTATTGAAAATTCTGCTAATAGGCATTTTGTTAGAAGAAATATTCTAACTAAAGGTACAATAGTTGAAACTGAAATTGGGAAGGCAAAAATTAGTTCTAGACCTGGTCAAGAGGGGAGTTTAAATGCCATCCTCATAAAAGAATAACTATTATTGTTTATTTTTATTTTTATTTTTTAGAAAACAGAAAGCTTTATAAATCAAATCTAAGACTGTTATATAAATTTTATTATACCTTCAAACGGTGGTGAAATATATGGCTAATTATGTTAAAAAATGTCCTGAATGTGGAAGCATAAATTTAATTTTTAAAGATGAGAGAGGGGAAATCATTTGTAAAGATTGTGGCCTAGTCATAGAAGAAAAAATGATAGATTTCGGCCAGGAATGGAGGGAGTTTGATTCTGATTCTTCTGGCAGAAAGGCTAGAACAGGTGCACCCTTAACAAGCACTAAATTTGATCAAGGACTAGGAACTAATATTGGAACTAGCTCAGATGTATTTAAATTAGAAGGCAAACAAAGAAGCAAATATATGCGGCTACAAAAGTGGCAGTATAGAATTTCTACAGCTATTGAAAGAAATCTTAAATTAGCATTAGCTGAACTTAAAAGAGTTAGTTCTTATCTAAAACTTCCTAACTCTGTAGTTGAAGATTCTTCAGAAATTTATAGGCAAGCAGTACAAAGAGGGTTAGTAAGAGGTAGGTCTATGGAAAGCGTCGTTGCAGGAGCACTATATGCTGCATGTAGAAGACACGAAATCCCTAGAACTTTAGATGAGATATCTGAAGCTTCAGGAATTGATAAAAAAGAAATAGGCAGAACCTACAGATTTGTAACAAGGGAACTACAGATCAGAATACTTCCGAGTAACCCTATTGATTACATCCCTAGATTTTCATCTGCACTTAAATTAAGCGCAGAAACTCAAAGTAATGCAGTAGACATCTTAGAAAAAGCCCAAAAGGCAGAATTAACCTCTGGAAGAGGCCCTACTGGAATTGCGGCTGCAAGTCTTTATGTTGCAGCACTTATGAATAATGAAAAAAGGACTCAGAGAGAAGTCGCAGATGTTGCAGGAGTTACTGAAGTTACAATCAGAAATAGATACAAGGAACTAACAAGGAAACTTGGTCTAGAAGACGAACTAAAGAAAAAAAGTACTGAAGGTACTGGAGACTCTAAATAACAATGCCCTTATTCTTTAATTTATGTTTTTAAGTGCTAAATATTTTACAATACGAAACTTTTTTATAAATGAGATAATAAGTTATAAAATATGCCTGCAAAAAGAAAAGTAACAAAGAAAGAAAAAACTGTTTCTAACTCTGGAAGATCTAAATCGTTAGATACCAAAAAATTGGAATTATTGATAGATAATACTGTCGTTCTTCAGAAAGCTATTGTTGCTTTAATTGAATCTAATAAGGGACTAAACCAGAGAATTGGTTCATTGGTTCAATTGTTTGAAAATGCCTCCAAAAGTATCTCTCAGATAAAGGAAGTTGAATCTAAGGAAGTTGAGGAGCTAACTGAAAAACTAAAACTAGTCGTAAATCAGAATAAGGATTTAGCGCAAGGTTTTGTAGCACTTGAAAAATATGTAAAGGCCGCTAGAGGTGATATACAATTAAATCCAAAACCCCTTTTCAAGTAGATGAAGTTTATTTTATTAATGATAATCAAAATAACTTAAAATTTCTGGAAAGTTTGCATATGCTTTTAGATCCCAAAATTAGATCTGAAGCAAGATTCTTGAAAAGATTTACTATGGCCTTGATTGAAGAACAGGGTAAAATAAACAATAAAAATAAAAAAAGCCATAAGTTAAAAAGAAAAATAAAAGTTTTGGACCCAGTTATAGAAAGTCTAGTGGGATAGAAAGATTTATATTAAATTTATCTAAATCTTAATCATGAAAAAGAGAGTAGTTATTTTATTGCTTTTTGTTATAATATTACCCGTAGCTACTGCTTTTTCTTTTGATGAACTCTTTTCAGGTTTTTTTATATTTACGGGCATGGCAGTTCTTGAAGTTGGTGAAGAAAAATCAGATAGTTCAAATAATTTTGAAAAGATAAGTGTACCAGACTCTAAACATATTGAAGTTGAAGAAATATTAAAAGAGGAATCGGATGGAAAATTTATTGATGTTAAAAAAGAAATATCTGACGTGGACTCTTCAGATCTAAAAAAGGTTTCAGATAGTAGTTCTAAAAAAAAATTCATTCCTGAATGTTCCGATTTTTTAGATAATAATGTAAACTATTTGAAAAAAGGGAAGTGTAAAGATAATACTAGAAAATTATTAAACAAAAATGAATTTGAAGATTATTGTAGTGAAGATGGTATAACTCTAATGGAATATTTTTGTAATTCTATAGATACTTGTGAAGGATCTTGGTATGTTTGTCCTAATGGATGCGAGAAAGGTTCATGCTTGACTGAACTCAAAAATAGTTTTGTACCTGACTTGAAAATAGTTTCTGTGAGTAATAACTTGCAAACAGGAGTTATATCAGTTAAAAATAAAGGGAGTAAAGGTACTTATTTTAAAACTAAAGTTGATAATAAAAATATAGAAAGGATTTCGGAAGTAAATTATTATATTGAACCTGGTGAATCTATAAACATTCAATTAAAAAATAGAGTAGTAGGAAATTATTCAGTAGAGTTATTGGTTGAAGAAGATTTAGATTTAGGAGATAACTTTCTTAATGGAAGTATCATAGAAAATAGTAAAGAACAAAAACTAACTGGACAAGTTACTCTTCCTAAGGAAATTATTACTAAAGATAATCCAAAGAGCATAGTCACTGAATTTTTTGAATTTTTTATAAACCTTTTAAACTAAAGTCCCTACCATCATACCTGTTAGTTTTGCCAAACCATTTTCTCTGTCTTGGATTCCTAAAATTTTGTCTATTTTTATTAACCCTTCTCCTCCAGAACTAAAAAAGGCATAATTTGAAGAGCTCATTTTTGAAGAAGAAACTTCAAAGTGATACCACTTGTACTCTTTAGTTAATTCTCCGCTTGCAATTTTAGAATTTGCAGGACCCCAAATCTCAAAATTAGATTCTCCTTCCCCTTCATTTTTCATATAAAAAGATAGAAGGTTTAGTTTATTGTCCCATTCTATAAATAAATAATCGTCTTCTCCTGAAGGAGGAAATGTTGTTTCATCTAATAATAAAAAAAGGTCATCTTTTTTATATATTAATTCGTAAACTTCTTGTTTTAAATTTTGATCTTCTGCTCTTAATAAAACTGCAGTAACTGGGGGAACTGCTTCTTTTATAGCGTCTATCTCAAAATCTCCAGATATTGCACTACCTGTTATTGTAGCTAGATGATAATCTCTTAGCGCTTCTGCAGACCCAAATAAAACAACTATCAAAACCATTCCTATTAAAACAAAATTAATCCTGTGATTCATAGACCTATCTTCTTTATGATATATAAATAACTTTTGTTTTAATAAAACTTTTAAAAGAAACAGTATCCTTGATTATATCATGATCTGTTTAGGAATTGAAAGTACAGCACATACTTTTGGAATAGGAATCATTAAAGATGAAAAAATTCTTTCTAATGTGAAAGATAGTTACACTACTAAAAAAGGGGGCATCATTCCTATTGAAGCTGCTAATCATCATTTAAATGTAAAATATGAAGTATTAGAAAAATCATTAGCTCAAGCTGAAGTTAATATAACTGATGTAGATCTAATCTCTTTCTCTAATGCCCCGGGGATATCTCCTTGTTTAAAGCAAGGTATGTCTTTAGCACAAGAGCTGTCTAAAAAACATAATATTCCCTTAATGCCAGTACATCATTCTGTCGCACATATTGAAGTAGGAAAACTCCTAACTAATGCAAAAGACCCAGTATTATTATATGCTTCTGGTGCTAATACTCAAGTTATTGCTTTCGAAGGAGGAAAATATAGAATATTTGGAGAAACCTTAGATCAAGGGATAGGTAATTTTATTGATTCTTTTGCTAGGTATATCGGACTGGGATTCCCTGGTGGACCTAAAATAGAAAAATTGGCAGAAAAATCAGATAATTACATTGAACTTCCATACTCTGTTAAGGGTATGGATATTTCTTTATCTGGAATTTTAACTAAACTAAAACAACTTTATGATACTAAAAAAATTAAAACAGAAGATCTTGCATTCTCATTACAGGAAACCACTTTTGCGATGCTTTTAGAAATTTCTGAAAGAGCAATGGCCCATACTGATAAAAAAGAATTACTCTTGGGGGGAGGAGTTGCCTGTAATTCTAGACTAAAAAATATGGCTAAAACTATGTGCACTGAGAGGGGAGCAAAATGTTTTATTCCAGAAAACTCTGTATTGGTAGATAATGGTGCAATGATTGCAGTTGCTGGATTAAAGTATTATAATCGAAAAAAGAAATATGAAATAGACATCAACCCTTATCAAAGGATAGATGAAGTTATTTTAGAGTAAAGAAAAACTTATATAGTAAAAATAATATTTTGAAATTATGAAAAGAGGTTATATTTTTTTAAATGTTGTGTTAGTTTTATTGTTATCTGGATGTAGTCCTATGTTGAGTCCTGACACTACAGATATTAGGCCTCCTGACCATGATGGGTGTCAAGGAAAAAAAGTATTGCTTCAAGAAGGTATGTCTACAACTTTCTGAGATAAATTTAACAATATGCATATTATAACTGATGTAAATATTTTTGCAAGTTCTTCAAATGACTACATGACTTTTAAAATCGATGGTGACTCTACAGGGATCGGAGGTAGTTATGGTGATCAAATAATCTTTACTTATGTCGATATTGTTGGCGTAAGCAATAACTATAATTCGGCTGATATACCTGATCCAATTAAGGCCACAGCTATTGAAACTTTAGGTCATAATTATATTATTTCGGCAATATTTATTGACCCTCAAAAAAGAATTCCTGGAAAAGCAGGCCTTTGCCTACATGAAACAACCTCTTGTGTTGAAGGTAGTATCGTCCAATTTTGGCCACAATCTTTTGAGGTAGATACTATTGAAGGTCAAAATTATAATGTATTTAATGATTACTATGGGAATCCTCATTATGTAGCTTGGATTAATATTTATCCTCAGGAAGAATTTGTTAGTATGAATTTAGACGGACATTCTTGGGGGTTAAGTGGATATGAACCAAATTGTATAAGCCCTGATGTTG
Organism: Candidatus Woesearchaeota archaeon; assembly: GCA_964408705.1. Taxonomy (GTDB): domain Archaea; phylum Nanobdellota; class Nanobdellia; order SCGC-AAA011-G17; family PNOQ01; genus CAYFNK01. Next base: position 2,322 of record CAYPAI010000013.1, on the reverse strand, counting down.
GACTTCCTGGATTAGGATGTATAAAACCAATACATTATGGGTCTTACTATCCTATTACAACGGATCAAGATGAAAGTAGAAACTCAAATATATCTCCAGCCGTTTATGTTGCTGTTTGTGCAGAACCTTATTATGAGCTTGACGATGATGGACCAGTATAAAACTTAATTTGTTTTTATTTCAATTATATCTAAATTTTCTAATCTATGTTCTTTTCCTATAACTTCTTTTGTTTTTACCTTTATCGCCTTGATAAACCCTTCTCCAATATCTGAGTGTAATCTGAATGCAAAGTCTATTGCAGTTGAATTTCTAGGCATTAAAAAACAATCTGGAAGAACATTACCTTTTGAATCTTCTAGTTTATTTGCCCCACCTGGATGAATTGCGATATACTTTAGAATATCAAAAACTAAAAAATTTATAATTTGTTGCAAACCTGTACTATCAAACTTTGAAATAATATTTCTCTTTACAAATTCTAAAGCATTTCTTTGTTTTTCATTTAGTTCTCCTTTAGTCTTAAATTTATTATCTCCAGGAATATAATCTATTAAATTATTATTCGTTCCTTCTCTTAATGCAAACTCTGACTCTGCAGAGCAAGGAATTATTTTATAATTTGGAAACTCCTCTTTGACTTGTTTTAAGTTATCTTCTGCACCGGGGACATCTATTTTATTAGCTGCAATTATCATGGGTTTACTTAACTCTCTGAGGGACGTAGCTAATCTTTCTAAATCCTTTCCAGACCATTCTGAAGGTTTTTCATTTAAATCTTTTATAGCTAATTTTACCATATCCTCGGTAACTTTTAATCCAGATAACTGTTTAGATATAGCTTTTGCAATTTCTTTATTTGTGGCAAGAGACCTAGCAAATTTTTTCCATCCTTTTTTTATAATTCTTAAATACCACATATCTAATTCAAACTCTAAAAACCTTATATCTTCAGAAGGACTGTAACTTAATGGTTCAACAGATTCACCTTTTTCATTAGTGGATCCAGAAATATCTATAACATGGATTAATGCATCTGCTTGATTTAAATCATCTAAAAATTGATTACCCATTCCTTTTCCTTCATGGGCTCCAGGAACTAGGCCTGCTACATCCAATAACTCTACAGGTACAAACCTATTTTCCCCTAAAATAAAACCTTCTCTAGGATTAGATTTTTTTCCATACTTAATTGCCACATCCTTTATTTTAACATATCCTACTCCATGGTTAGGTTTTATTGTGACAAAAGGATAATTTCCTGTTTCAGTTTCTGCCATAGTCATTGATTTAAAAAATGTTGATTTTCCACAATTTGGCTTACCTACTATGCCTATTAACATAACTTTTGTGCTATTCTCAAAATTAAAAAACTTTTGTTTCATAAAGTTTTTAACTAGGTCTCTTAATTCTAAAAATTATGTTTCCATTTGGACATTTGATAGGAGGTTGGAGCCTGGGTAAATTAATAGAATTTTTTTTTTGGAATTAGTTTAACAAATTCAGGATGGATAATTCTTTTATTTGGTAGTTTGATTCCCGATTCAGATTTTATTATAGAATGGTTATTTAAAAAGAAAGTACATAGAACTTTTACTCACTCTATATTCTTTGTTTTTTTTATGTTTATTTTTGGTTTCTTTATCTTAGATACAATTGGATTAGGACATGAATCTTTATTTATCTCCTTAGGAATAATCTCCCATATTGGACTAGACATGATCTTCAAACCAGGAGTTATGCTTTTATGGCCATACTCTAAATGGTTTTCATTTTTTGAAATAACTAGTAATATTAAAACTAAAAAGTTGACAATAACTAATTTAAAATATAAAATAAATTTTTTATTATTTGATTCAGTATTGGGTTTAATTTGGTTAAGTTATCTTTACTTTGCTGGAAAAATCATATTAAGTTAAAAAGAAAAGTTTAAATATAAACTTTTGATCAAGTTTTTGTATGGGTCTGTGGCTTAGTCTGGTTTAAAGCACTGGTCTTATATGACCGTTTTTGGTACAAATTAAAAATCCAAAAAATCTAAGAACACCAGAGATCGGCGGTTCAAATCCGCCCAGACCCATCACCCTTTGAACAATAGTTTTATAAATTGTTTAAGACCCAAGAGTTTAATCGCTCCTGTAGTCTAGTCCGGTCCAGGACGCTGCCCTTTCAAGGCAGAAACCCGGGTTCAAATCCCGGCAGGAGCATTAAAGGTAATTTAAATAAAAAAATGAAAAGAAATTCAAGACGTTGGAAAAAGAAAGGCCAGATGAGATGGAAATGGCAAAGAAAAAAGATGAACAAAGAAAAGAGAAAGAGAAA
>CAYPAI010000012.1:0-8840 GCA_964408705.1 Candidatus Woesearchaeota archaeon | reverse complement strand
CTTTAGAAAGATATATAAGTTATTTAGACAAAGTAACTAATATGCTGAAAAAACATAAAAGATTAGAGGTATTCTTAGAATTTTTAATTTTTGGAGTAATAATGGGCTTAACTGAAGACCTTATTGCAGTAAAGCTAGCAACAGATGCAGATATAACTTGGACTGTGTTTTGGATAGTTCTGGCAGTAACAATTCCATTTGCAATAATTGGAGAATTAATTGTAGATAGGAAGGAATGGTTACCAAAATTTAAAAAAAATATTAAAAAATTAAATTTAGTTTAGTTTATATGTTATAATCTAAGTCCATTCAAAGGGATTAAATTCAAACAAAAACATTTAAAAACAAACCAATTTTCTTTAACTTTAATAAAGCGAGATGGAGCAGTCAGGAGTGCTCGTCGGGCTCATAACCCGGAGGTCGGAGGTTCAAATCCTTCTCTCGCTATCTTAACTATCTAAAATGGCAAATATCTTAGGAATAGATGAAGCGGGTAGGGGCCCAGTATTAGGTCCTTTAATAATTGCAGGAGTTATGATAACTGAGTCTGATGAAGAAGTTCTCAAGAATTTTGGAGTAAAAGATTCAAAGTTAGTAAAACCTTCTGAAAGGGAAAATTTATTTGATAAGATAATCGATATAGCAAAAACAACAAGGATAATAACTGTACCACCTAAGGAGATAGATGATGCAATAATTTCTAATGATAATATGAATTTAAATTGGTTAGAAGCAAAAAAATCTGCAGAAATAATTAATGAATTTAAACCAGATATTGTAGTTTTAGATTGTCCCCATCCAATCCCCCAAAAGTATGAAGATTATGTACGCGATTTATTAGATAACTCTGATATAAGAATAATTTGCGAACATAAAGCAGATTTAAACCATATGTCTTGTAGTGCTGCATCAGTTTTGGCAAAAGTTGCAAGAGAAAGAGAAATGGACAAAATAAAAAATAAATATGGTGAAACTGGTCCAGGTTACCCTTCTAACAAGATTACTCAAGAGTTTATAAAGGCAAAGTTTGATAAACATCCTGAGATATTCAGGAAAAGTTGGAAAACTTTTCAAAACCTAGTTAAAAATAAATCTCAAAAAAAACTAAATCAATATGATTGAAGAAACTTATTTAAACCAAAAAGTAATGTGATACTAATAATGACAAAAATAACACGATTAGCAGCAAATGGTTTTAAGTCATTTGCAAAAAAAACTGAACTTTCTTTTGGAAATGGATTTAATTGTGTGATTGGCCCAAATGGCTCAGGTAAGTCTAACATAATGGATGCATTATGTTTTGTTTTAGGAAAATCTTCTGCAAAAAGTATGAGGGCAGAAAAGTCAGCAAATTTAATATATAATGGTGGAAAAAAGAAAAATCCATCTAATAGTGCCGAGGTTGCAATATTTTTTGATAACTCTAATAAAATATTTCCTTTAGAATCAAAAGAAATCAAAGTTTCAAGAGTAATAAAAAAAAGCGGACAATCGGATTATAAGATTAATGATAAAAAGATGACAAGGCAGCAAGTAATAGATTTGCTTTCTTCTGCAAAAATAGATCCAGACGGACACAATATTATCTTACAAGGAGATATAACACATTTCGCAAGTATGAAACCTCTTGAAAGAAGATTAATCTTGGAAGAAATTGCAGGAATATCTGTGTTCGAAGACAAAAAAAATAAAGCACTTTCTGAATTAGAAAAAGTAGATGATAAACTAACTGAGGCAAATATATTACTTACCGAAAGAGATGCACATTTAAGAGAATTAAAGAAAGAAAGAGACCAAGCAAAAAAATATCTAGATTTAAAAAATAAGATAAAAGACAATAAGGCAACATATTTACATATTCAAATAAAAGAAAAAGAAGAAAATAAAAACAAAATAGAAAAATCTGTAAATGATATAGAGTCAAAAATAGAAAAAATAAACTCTAAAATAAGATCCATAAAGGAAGAGGTAGAAGATAAAAAAGAAGATATATATTCGATAAACAAAACCTTAGAGGAAAAAGGAGAAAAAGAACAAATAGGTATAAGGGAAGGAATTACAACTATAAGGACAGATCTAACTGAAGCAAAAACAAGAACTGAAACAATTAAGAAAGAATTAATAAAGATAGAAGAAAGAAAAAAACAATTAGAAGAAAACATATCTAAAAATAATAAAAGAATCGAATCAATTTTTAAGGAAAAAAATCAAATAGATACAAAAATAGTAAGATTAGAGAAACAAACTTCATCTTTAAACAAGAAATCAATACCATCTACAGATTTTACAGCAAAAGTAAATGAATTAGCAAATCTAAAGGGTGAATCTAATGGAACTTTTACAAATCCTTCTTTAGCAAGAATCTCCTCTATGTCTGGAGTTTATGGCACAATATCTGATTTAGGAAGGGCTAACAGTAAATATGAAGTTTCTTTAGAAGTATGTGCAGGTGCAAGAATGAAAAGTGTAGTAACAAAAGATGATCGTTCTGCAGAAGAATGCATAAAAGTATTAAAAAGTGAAAGACTAGGTATTATCACTTTTCTACCTTTAAATAAAATAAAGCAAAAAAACTCAAATTCTTCTATCGAGTCCTTAAAAAAAATTTCAGGAGTTCATGGATTAGCAAAAAATTTGATAAAATATAATAAAAAATATGAGAATGCATTTAGTAACATTTTTGGTTCAACTTTAATAGTTGATGATATTTCTATAGCTAGAAGGATAGGTATAGGCAGAGTTAGAATGGTTACTCTTGAAGGAGATTTAATAGAGGCTTCAGGGGCAATGGTAGGAGGATATAGAAGAGGTGTAAGAATAGGTTTTAAGAAAGGAGAAGATAATGATGATCGGGCTCTAAAACTAGAACAAGAGATAGAGTTTTTAAGAAAAGGTACTTCAGGTTTAGAAGAAGAAAGAAGAGATATTCAAGCACAAATAATAGAACTTAATTCTGAAAATGGTGCATTAGAATCCCAGATAAATATGCTTTCTGATGAAAATGAAAGAATAAATAAAATAGTTAGAGAACATAACAAGGAAAAAGAAAATTTTGAGAGTGAATTAAAAGAGTTAATGTTTATTCTTAAGAACGAATCTGGAAATTTAAAACAAAGTGAAAAAAAAGAAAAACAATTTTACGAAAAGGTTAAAGACCTAACAAATAAACGTAATAAATTAACAGAAGAAATTGATAAAAGAGAGAACATACTTGAGTTTGAAACTGAAAAAATAAGGAAAATAGAAAAAAAAGAAAATGAACTTTCTATTTATAGGGCAAAACACATAGCAGAATTGGAAGGATTACAAAAAGAATTTGAAGACTATAAAGATGGAAAACTTAGAAGGAATATCAAGATAGATCAATTAAAAAAAGAGATCTCAGAATTTGAAAAAATAGTTGCAAATCTAGGAAATATAAATATGAGGGCTTTAGAAATCTATGAAGAACTAGTAGAAGAACATCAAAACCTAGTTGAAAAAACAAATAAGATCAAATCAGAAAAGTTAGACGTATTAGATATGATAGAAGAGATAGAAAAGAAGAAAACAGATATTTTTTTAGAAACTCATAAAGAAGTAAATAATAAATTTAAGGAGATCTTCCATAGTTTGTCAACAAAAGGAGAAGCATCATTAGTTTTAGAGAATAAAGAAACTCCTCTGGAAGGAGGGGTAGATATGGTAGTTAAAATAACAAATAACAAACATTTAGATATTAGAAGTTTAAGCGGTGGGGAAAAAACTTTGGTGACTTTGGCATTCATATTTTCAATACAAGAACATAATCCTGCATCTTTTTATGTATTAGATGAAGTAGATGCAGCATTAGACAAAAGGAATGCAGAGAAATTAGCAAGATTATTCAAGAAGTATTCAGAAAATGCACAATATGTAGTTATAAGCCATAATGATTCAGTAATTACAGAGGCAGATAGGTTATTTGGTATATCTATGCAAGAAGGAATATCAAAAATAACAAGCTTAAAATTATAAAAAATAAAAATAAAAAGAAAGAAGAATTATCTTCTTTTTCTAAAGATTAAAGATGCAAAATATATTACAATAGTTAAAAGTGCTAAATTGCCAAGTATCCAAAAACTTAACTCTGCATTATCACTAGTAAATAATTCACTAACACTAAATCCAGTAGGATAATATATCACTCCATCACTTTCAGAAGAGTTATCTTCTGTAGAGTCATTACTACCTTCTTGGTTTTCTGAAGAAGAATCATCTTCATCTGAAGAACCATTGTTACAATTTAATGCTAATAGATTATATCCTATATCAAATATATCGTCGTCTTCATTATATGCTTCAAATTTAAGATTAAGTTCGTTACTAGTTAATCCTGAAGGAAGTGTTACCAAAAATTGTAACTGTTTTTCCCTATCATCACTATCTGTTGAATCAAGATCAAATTCATTTGAAGTATATTCGATACTTAAATCATCTATTTTCAACTTAACATACATGTCTTCAAGATCATCTTCACCTACATTGACAATATCAATGTATGCAGTGAATGACTCTCCACACATAAGGCCATTTGTTGAAGATTCATAATTTAAGAATACAACATCTTCATCTTCATCTTTTTCAACTGTAAGATAGTTCCTAAACAATTCATAAAACTTGAAATCATTACTTGAATCATCTTCGTCTTCTCCTGTAACCTTAACTAAAATATTATAACTATCAGCATCAACATTATATGGAATTTCGAAGTCAAAGCTTTTAGTTTTGTCATCTCCGTTTCCTAATGAAAACTCTGTAGATTCTGCTTCAAGGTCGTCAGTGTCATCTATATTTTGAACCCATACTTCAATCTGAACATCATCCATATCAAAATTTTCAGTATTTTCTATAGTAACTTCTACTGTAAAATCTTCTCCAGGTTCCAATTCATCATCTGGTTCTAATGAAACACTAACATCAAATTCATTGCTACCTAATATTGTAACTAGGTCTTGATTTTGAGTATTGGTGTTTCCATTTACAACACTAATATTGTAACCCATATTTTCATTATGGAAAACTTCAATATTTTCATCAGATGAGAAAGTATAGTTTACTGTATAAGATGAACCTACACTTAAACTTCCAGTAGTAAATCCACTAGTTAAAGCGTTACCAGAATTGTCAGTTAATGATAAAGTTAAATCTTCATCATAATCTTCTTTTTCAGTAAAACTTACTGTAAATTCTTGCGCAATATTTCCATCATTAGTTATAACAAATGAACCATTGTGAGCTTCACCAACATTTAATGTTGAAGGCATTGCAGGATTACTTATACTAAAATCATCAATTTCAGCTACATTCACATTTAAAGTAATTATATCTGAACCGGCATCCGAATCTGTTGCATTCAAAGTACATACATAAGCTCCAGAAGATATACTAGCAGTAACATTTAACTGAAAACCTAGTGTATTTGTTCCTGTACTTAATGTGTATGGTGTTGAAGCAACCAAAGCACCATTTAAATCTCCACAAGTAGATAATGCTAAACTAGTTACATTAACATCACTACCATCTGTAGAAGTTATTTGGGTACTTATGCTATTAAGTCCTAAGCTAGTTACATTTACATCCATAGAGTCTTCATCAAAACTCCACAAATCAGAAGCAAATGAACTAAAAGCTAAGGAAAATACTATCATTAAACTCAAAAATATTTTTTTATTCATTATTTAACCCCCTTAGTATACTAAGATTTGTTACAATTCAAGAGTTGTGAAAAGCTTTTAAACCTTATGGTAATGGTTATATCTTGAAATATTTAAGAAAAAACAGTCCAATAGCATATCCGATGATTGCACCAACAATCAAATCACTAAAATAGTGTAATCCTAAGTATAATCTATTGTATACTACTAATAAAGCAATACCAATTGATAAATACTTAAATTTAGGATATTTTTTTAATAATAAGGGAAGAACTGAAAATACTACTGCAGCATGGCCACTTGGAAAGCTAAAACTAGAATATTGTATCAAAGATTCTATTGGTCTAGTTCTTTTAAATATTTCTTTCAGCAATAATATGATGAAGGATGTACTAATTGCACTAGATGCAAATGTAGTTATAAAATTTGACCTTTTTTTAACAAAAAACGATAAAAAACAGCCTAATATCAACAAAACCCACAAACTTACATGAGCATCAAACCAAACCATAAACCGATAAAGTTGTAATTCGGATGGTGATAATGGGTATCCTACAAAAGGAGATATTAAGTTTCCTTCAAATATATCTAAATAAGTTTTACAAGCCAGATCTTGATAACAATTTTCGGAACCAACAGCTTTAAAGGGAGATAGATTTACACCGATGCTAGAATCAATTCTTATATCGGATAAGATAGGACTATTAATTTCCAAAACTAATAATGAACCAACAATTAAAAATCCCAAGATAAGTAAATCTCTTTTTTTCATTAATGGGAATATAACATAACTCATTAATAAACCTTTTCTAGAAATAAATATAAATTAAACAAGACTACAAATAAGATGGAATATAAGGACAAATTTATTATCAGAGTATTATTAATTTTTCTTTCAATGCTAATCTATGAAGATATTTATACAATATTACTACCCTTAACAAAATTTATAAGTTTTATATTATTGGAGATTATTGGTACGAGTGCTTCAATATTAGGAAATAGTATAATTGTAGGAAACAACTCCTTCAATTTGATATCTTCATGTGTTGCATTACCTGCATATTATTTATTATTATTCTTAATTTTAACTACAAAAGATATTAGTCTTAAAAAATCTTTTTTAGTTTTTTTTAGCGGAATTTTTTTAATTTTAATTATGAATGTCATTAGAATAGATCTTTTAATTATTGCATTTGTAAAATTTGGAAAACCTTGGTTTGATTATATCCATATATTCTTTTGGAAATTTGTTTCAGGAGTTTATGTGGCGATAGTTTGGATATGGCTTACTAAAAAGAATAAAATAAACTCAATACCTATATACGATGATCTTAAATATCTTTATAGCAGAAGTTTATTTAAATAAAAAGATCAAAGAATAATGTCAATAGAGTTATTAAAATTCCTGCAGTTATTGACCCACAAATTATGTATGCAAGAGATTTTCTTCTAGGAAGGTTAAAAATCCATGCTGCGAGAGCACCAGTGTATACCCCAGTCATAGGGAGGGGTAGTGCTATTAAGAAGTATAAAGCTAAAAATTCTACCCTTGTACCAATTTTATGTCCAATTTTATTTCTAATTCGGTTTACACTTCTCTCGAAAAGTTTATGATAAATTCTTATTTTCATAAAGCTTCTATGTAAATTATCTAGGAAATAGAAAATATATGGGATCACTGCAATGTTTGCCAACATAGCCAAAATAACATAAGCTAACCAAAAAGAATCTCCATAAATAATTGAAAGAGGTATTGACGCCCTAAGCTCAAGGAGAGGAGACATACTCCATAATATAGAATGAATTAATAGATTCATTTATTTTCCTTTTTGCATTATTAAAATATCTTCAGTGGTCAATTTTTTCTTTTCTTTTATTTTACTTGCTACTTCTCTAGATTTTTTTTCCAATTGAGCCATATCAAATTCTTGCTTTCTTATATTTTGCTTTTTAATAAATTGCCCAGCTTCCTTGAGTTTATCTTTTAAGTCTTTATTTATTTTTGAGAATTGATTTTTCGAATCTATAAATCTTTTAAACGCTTGTTCTTGTTTCTTGTTCAAATCATTTATTTGTTTAGTCAAACCCATAAAATCAGTATATCCTTCTTTATTTTTTTTATATTCTTCTTGAATTTTTTTGTGAAACTCTTCAGATTTTGATTTTGATTCTTCTATCTTATCAGAAAGTTCCTTTAACTTTTTAAATAGGTCTTTAACTCCTTCCGCATCTTTCATTTTCTTTTTTAAATCTCTAATTCTTTTCATAAACTGTTGTTCTTTTTCAAAAGAAAGAGCTTCAGTCTCAATAGAAGTTTCTAGATTTTTTATATTCTCAAGAAGTTTTCCTGGATCAAAATCTATTTTTTTTATTTTTAGAATTCTTAGTTTTTGATTATTCAAAATTTTAAATTTTGCAATCATTAATTGAGTTTGTTTATTATATTTATCTCTTTGTTCTTTTAATTTTTGGATTGTTTCATTAGATTTATCTTTAGTACTTTTTATACCTCTTACTGTTTTTGATTAATCTTTTTATCTCTTGGCTCAAGCTCTCTTTAGTGGAAAACCATTGCTCCTTCTGAATATTTAACTCATTAAGAGTTTTTTTTAATTCTTCTATTTCCTTTTTTATTTTTTCCTTATTTTTCTTCATCTTTAAAAAAAAGAAAAAGAAAAAATTAGCCGAAAAGTGCACCTAATCCGGCAGCACTTTTAGCTTCTTCTTTCTTTTTATCTTCTTCAGTCTTCTCCTCTTTTTTTTCTTCTGGAGCTTCTTCTCCGCTTGACTGAGCAGGAGCAGCACCAACAGCAACAGCTTCTTTTATTGCTTGATCTATGTCAACCCCATCTAAAGCTGCAACAAGTGCCCTGATCTTTGAATCATCAACTTGGGCTCCAGCAGCTTCCATAACTTTCGTTAGAGTTTCAGGATTTATTTCCTTTCCAGACTTGTGAAGTAATAACGCTGCATAAACTAATTCCATTTTAACCTCCATTACTATCTTTTACTTGATTTATGAGTTCTTGTGCTTTTTTAGCGTCCTCTTCCGAGTAATCGCTAGGTCCTCTTTGATTTTTGTTATCAGATTGATTTTCTGATTGTGATTTATCTTCAGCTGGTTTATCTTCAGCTGGTTTATCTTCAGCTGGTTTATCTTCA
>CAYPAI010000011.1:0-9432 GCA_964408705.1 Candidatus Woesearchaeota archaeon | reverse complement strand
AAGATAATTAAAAATAAATTAAATATGTATGATAATTTAGAATAATAAAATTTAACTAACTAATATTTTTAGTATAAGTATTTAAATAATTTTCACAGTATATTTCAGTTAAATCATAAACCAAACTTATTGCTTGTTTTTTACCTAAATTATACTTGGTAGAATAATTCATAACTAAAGAATTACAAACTCCAGATATATAATCTTTTCTTTGCAATTTTTCTAAACCCTTAATATCAGAAATTAAATTATCCAGGTTATACTCTTCAATCTTCATATTTTTTTAAGGTTAAATAATATAACAAAAGATAATAATACTCCTACAAAGAAAATATATACTTTAAACTGTAATACGGCACCTAAATAAATACTTTCTATAAATCTAGAGTAAAATAAGAAAGGGATTATCCAAAAAGAAGATAGTGTAAACACCAATAAAATATGTTTAATAAAATATCTTATCAATTTTTTTAATAAATTTCTTTCTTTAAAATAAAGAATAAATTTAGATAAGAAAAATGAAAAAGAAAAAATAGCTGCAACAAGCGTAACAACCAAATGTGATAAAACTATAAGAAACATAAAAATCGAGGGATAAATGATATTTTTTGTTTTATAATTTTTAACTAAGGACCCCATATAAAAAAATAAAAGAGGTAATGCTAAAGCATTAGTCACTAAACCTACATAAAATGTTGAAGTTAGATCATTTCCTGGATAGTTGAACATCTCAAAAATTTTAGAAGGTAGAAAAAGAAAAAAAAACATCCAAAGAGTTATTATTGAAGAATTTAATTTATTAATATTAATACTTCTCAAGAAATAATAAAAAGAAAATGGAGTAATAAGCATAACTAAGGATAAAACTAATTTCAAAGAAAATTCAATTGAAAAAACAAAAGAAAATATTGCTACGATATAATGAAATAGTCCAGGATATAATAATCCAAAAGGTTGTCCTCCGAAAAAGGACGGATTCCACCCAGTAATAGATGGAAAAATATAACTTTTTATGAACCAAGAGTTAAAATAATGTCCTGCCATATCCCACTGTAACAAATGATTTGAGATAAATAACGGAATTATTATCTTAAATAATATAATTGAATAAATAAATGAAAATATTGCAGTAATTATTAATTTAGCTTTATCCATAAAAAAGTGAAAGCAATACTACTTATAAAAATTTTCTAGATTTAATAAACTATATAAATCCTAATTAAAAATAACCATTCTTCGAATAGTTATGATCTATATTCATTAAAGTTAATTTTAAATCTGTAGCAGTAAGGCAATACCCATGTAAGGCACCATAGACCTCAACAAAATCATATCCCTTTAGCAAATCTGGAACTTCTCTAGGATCACAACCATCTTTTATGATATAAGAATTTTTACTCCTTAAAGCCTCCTCAATATTTTTATATATTTTTTTAGACTTATCAGTATTTCTTTCAATAGATATTGCCTTTGCATAGTTTGGATGAACTACTAATTTTGCCTTTTTCATATTTCTATCCTAAAACACTTAAAAGAAATCCTATCCATAGTACAAGTATTAAATAGAGTCCAGCCCATCCTTTAGTTGGTGGAAACAATTTTGCAAATACTTTAAATTTCTTCAAATACCAATTTGGGAAAAACCAAACTACTAAATTACAAAGTATGCTATCTATTAATAGAAACCACCAAATTATTATATCCATACTCATAATCTAAATAAATATAACAACTAATATAAAAAAGTAACTAAACACAACATAAAATAATTAATCTTTTATACATCTAACTGATGTTGCACTATTTCTTTGTACATACAGTTCTTGAATAGAACAAGAATGATCATAAATATAATGGGCATAATATGCAAATTGACCCTCATTTAATGTGCTAGTAGCAAAATATGCTAAAGTACCTAAATTTACAAAATCTCCTCCAGTACGTATTCCACTAGGTTCTGCTGAAAACCCTAGAGCATTTGTAGAATATGTATTCCCATAACCATATGACCAAGCATCAGGGGAAGTACAATAACCAGAATCTATCCAATTTGAGCTTTCGCTTTTCAATCTATCGCCAGAAACCCAACAATTTACTGTATTATCTCCCTCGTGACTTGGATCATTTTTTCCCTCAGCGCAAGCACCATCTGGACCAGGCCCACAAGTATCATAAAGGCAGTTGGGAGGAATTCCATCATTAATCTGTGAACAAGTCCATCCATTATTATTTTGAGCATATTCTATTAATTCATGGAACTCTCCATCAGAAGGAACATGCCATCCTTGAGGACATAATCCTTTATCATTACTAATTGCATTATAATTATAAAGTGCACCATGGGTTTCAGAATTAGATTCATCATTATCATAATAAGCATAAGCCCCTTCAGAAGTATAAGGATCCATATTATTCCATTCAGTAGAACTTTGAACATTATTTATACTAGTGCCATCTCTATAATGGGTTGTCCTTAAGTTTGAAGTAAGCCACCATTGTGAACCAATCTTTACTTTCCCATAACAATTACCATCATAATCTGTTACATCATTACCTTCACAACAAACTTGACCTCCACATACTCCTTGACAATTAACTTCTGCATTTCCTCCACACTCTCCTGCACAATCAAGCACATTATTATTACAATTACATGCCCAAGAATAAATATTTCTACATCCACACTCATAAATTTCACCAGGTCCATCACAAACTCCACACCCGTCTTCTACAGCAACTCCCCAACATGTACCATTACAATCTAAATCTGACTGACAACATCCTGTACCATATGCCATTCCTTGGCCATTACAAATTCCACATTCATCTATTTCAGTATCTCCCCCACATATACCTGCACAATCAGTTTCAGCTATACAATTCCCATTACAATCATAATCTTCTGCTGGATAAGAACAAAGTCCATTATCTATTGTGGCAGATGGATTATAATTACATGCTTCCTCATCAGTACATCCGGTAGATCCAGGTGTAAAACAATCACCCCACTCTCCAGGAATTTGTACTCCTGCAGTATCTGAAATAATTCTAGCACTGTTACTGTCAAAACAAACTTCAGAATCAATGTCAGTATAACTTACTTTAATTAATAAGTCGTCATCACCAATCTCTAACTCTTGAGGGCTACAACTTGCACAATCTGCAGGTATAACATCTCCACTTATTGAAAATGCTAAAACCATCGGATTCCCAGGATTGATACTAATTACGAAATCATTTTCAGCAGTAGACCCGCCATCTGCATTCCACAACTCAATGCCTTCTAAATTAAATTGGTATCCTGCAATATCTCTATTGCTAACCATATAAACATAAATTTCTTTTTCAGAAGTATCTACATCAAGAATTTTAAGTTTTGCATAAGGATCGCTTCTTAAATTTGGCTGATCTGGAAAGTTTATATAAAGCTCCTCAGTGCCATAATAAATCGGATCTAAAACATCATAACTATCAAGTTCAAGTTGGATAGAATAATGATCACATACATAAGTCTCTCCATTATGATGACCATAACGAATACAGTTAGCCATTTTAGTGTACCAAGGGGTACCTCCTCCATTACCTCCACATGCACAACTTGAACAGTCTCCACAAGTTCCACCACCATTAAATATACATTCTTGACAACAAGTACAATCAGCTAATGCATCAACATTCGAATTATCTTTTTTTAAAGGATAATTCAACATTTCACAGTTGGAACCTTTTTCATGATTTATATCAAGTTTATCCCAAGATTCACAAAACATTTCACCTTTATTTAAATTTGATAATGTTTTAACTTTTTCATTTGGGGCAAAATTACCACAACCAGAAATAAACAAAATACTAACTAAAACTAAACATAAAAATAAATTACCTCTTTTCATAAACATATTAATTAATAACTTATATAAAAAATTAACTAAACCTTATTTTTTAGATAAACCTTTAAAAGCTTCTAAAACTTCAAGAGGAGTAGCAAAAATAATAGTATTACTCTGGTCAGAACTCAAATCATTCAAGGTTTGCAATGTCCTTAAATGTAATGCACCTGGTGACTTAGATAATGTTGTTGCAGCTTTAGCCATATCATTTGCAGCCATAACCTCACCTGCAGCTTTGATAATCACTGCCCTTTTCTCTCTTTCAGCTTCAGCTTCTTTAGCCATAGTTCTTTTCATATCTCCAGGAAGTTCAATATGTTTTAATTCTACACTTTCAACAACAACTCCCCATGGGTCTGTAGTTTTATCAACTATCTGCTGAATTCTCTTACTTATAGATTTCCTTTCACCTAATAATTTATCAAGAGTTACTTCGCCAACTACATCTCTCATAGTAGTTTGAGAAAGTTGAGAAACAGCATAGTTATAACTTTCAACCTCTAAAATGGATTTTTCAGCATTACTAACTCTATAATACAAAACCGCATTTACATTAACACTCACATTATCTTTAGTCATACAATTTTGATCAGGAACATCAACAGCTTTAACCCGCATATCAACTCTTCTCCAAGATTGAATTATTGGAAGAATAAGTCTTAATCCAGGAGAAATTATTCCAACATACTTTCCAAAAGTAAATTTAACTCCACGTTGATATTCCTTAATTATTTTAAATCCAGACAAGATATATAAAACAAATGCAAGTATAATAAAATCTACCATAACCTAAACAATTCAAACTAATATAAAAAGCTAACTAAAAAATATTTCTTTCAAAACCCATGCTGCCAATAAAAGATAAATTAACCAATCAAACATTATTTTTGCATTAGGGTTTTTTTTACCTTTAAACTGTTTAATATATAATCTCATTACTTTAGGAAAATGCATCATTGTATGTGCCATCAAGCACATTCCAGCAAACATTGCCATAAAGAATTGAACAACACTTATTTCTTGAAGTAAAAAATATGCAAATAAAAAGAATAATATTAAGTCAACATAACTCATTACCTTCACATTACTAGGTTGATATAACTTTTCAGTAAAATTCATAAAACTCTTAGGTTTAAGAGTAAGTATTGCAAATTTGACAAATATCAATATTGCAAGAACTGCGGCAATCCATTCAATCGGATTCAATCTGGACAACCAATCCCTTGACATCCACAATTCTCTGTTGATGTACATTCCCCATTACAGTTAGAACTACCATAATAACCACCTGCACAATCAGAAGTACAACAATAATAAGCTTCAATAACATTATCATAACCTAATGCATCACTATTAGGTGTTATACAAACATGCATTGTACTTAAGGCTTGACATTCATGATTTTGATTATAACTAAGCACTCGCATAGTCCCCCAATCATACTCCTTTGTATGTTCTCCAAAAGGTTGACAATCTGAATTCATACATCCAACACCAGTTGATGGAGAAATTGTAGCATATGTATCATAGATATTTATAACTCGAACTTCAGAAAGAATAGTCCCTGAATCAAATGGTCCATTATAGATCAAATTAGGATGATAGCCACCATAATTTTCACATTGAAAGTCTTGCGATCCGATAAGCGGAAAACCACCTTGCATAAATGTATCAAGATATCCTTCACAAGGATCTACAATTTCTAAGTTTTCTATAGGATCTATTCCATATGACTCTGGAGTTATATTACACTCTGGATTTAATTTTGGATCCTTTTTATAAGGGCTCATTTCAGGACCACATCCAGATATAAACAAAATACTAATTAAAACTAAACATAAAAATAAATTACCTCTTTTCATAAACATATTAATTAATAACTTATATAAAAAATTAACTGAAAAATAATAAAAATAATAAAAATAATAAAAATAATAAAAATAAATCTATAAGATTGATTTATTCTTCTGATTTTGAAACATTAACTGCCTTAGGGCCTCTATCGCCTTCTTCAACATCAAATGTAACAGGATCATTATCTTGTATTCTCACACCTTCTTGAAGACCTTCTTGGTGTACAAAATACTCTTTTCCATCTTCAGCAGCAATAAAGCCAAAGCCTTTATTTGTGTTGAAAAATTTTACTGTTCCTTTCATTTTATAGTATTTCTCCTTTAAATTGATTAATTAAACTATAAATAACTAATATAAAAAACTAACTAAAATCCCTTAAATACTCTTTAAAAGTGTGCGATACAAATAAATAGTATCAATCATCCTTTTCTTCCTCATGGAGATATTTGATAAAATAGCATGGATTTATGATCCTTTAGTTAGATTGTCAGGTAGATCAAAAACATATGCTAAAAAGATAAAATTTGTTGCAAATCTTAAGAAGTCTGATGTAGTGCTCGATGTAGGAGGGGGTACTGGGTTGATAGCAAGTTTTATTTCTGATTCTGTAAAGAAAATTAGTATTATTGATCCTTCAAAAAAAATGATGGAGAAATCAAAGTCTGATAAAATTGAGAAAGTTTATGGTACTGTGCTAGACATGAAATTTAAAGATAATACTTTTGATGTTGTTTATTGTGTGGATACTTTTCATCACTTTACAAATGGATATAAACAAAAGGATTTTAATAATATATTTCATAATTCTATCAAGGAAATGCTAAGGGTGTTAAAGAAAAATGGAGTTTTAGTCATAATTGATTTTGATACAAAAAAAATTAGGGGTAAAATTATAAATTTATTTGAAAAATTCTTTTTTAAGGGAAGTAGCAAGTTTAATTCCCGTGATGAACTTAGAAACCTTTTTTACAATTTTAAAGTCAAGATAGAGTTTTTTGATTTAGACAATTCTTGTTATATCGCCAAGATATCAAAATTAATACAACCGAGTATTTACCAAAGTTGAAAATTCATTATTAATTTCTTAATTATATTAACTTTTTTCTTTTCTTCAAATTTTATATTATTTTTTCCTTCATTGAAAAGTTTAGGAAGATTTTCTTCTAAATATTTAGGTAATTCTTTTTCATCCTCAGGTAAATTAAAAATATATTTTTCATAAAGAACTATAGCATCTTCTTCACTAAGTCTCAAATCCTCTAAATTATTTTCTATTAAATATTCTCCAATTTCTTTATTTAATGGAATATATAATTCATTAAGTAATATTCCAATATCATTATCTTGATCCCTAACTCCTCCTTCATAAGCCATATGTTCTCCCCAAGCCAATCCAATCGGTTTTATCTTATTTGTTACTTCTTTATCTTTTGCCATCATTTTCACGAAAGTTTTTGCCCAATAATGATAACCAAGTTTTGTTGCTTTATCAATATGTCTAAATGAATATTCCTCACTTGCTATCATATCTTTATATGGCATATATCCTTGTCTATTAAGTTCAGAACAAATGACTGAAATTTGGGATTGCCAGTCTATCTGATGATAGCAAACATTATCACCATAATCGTATACAGAGGAATAGTGACAATCACTATAATAACTATGTGTGCAATCATCATCATTAAAACATTGTACGCAACGATTGTTTTCTGTACAAACCCCTGGATTATGTGTATACAACCCATTGCAATCTCCATCAGTAACACATTGTAGGCACAACCAATCTGACCCTTCCGAGGAATGTTCATCTAAACTAGTAGAACATCTACAATCTTCACTATAACACTCTCCAGGATTAGCAACTACTTCTATTCCATGAGAATCTGAAATGATAAAACGATCGGATTCACTTAATGTATACGAATCTTCATCAATAATACACACATTATTTGTGGAAGGTGATTCAAATTCATCAAGTGTACATATTGGAGAAATTCCATTGAAGTCGTTATTAATAGTACCATATTTTTCAAAGTCTACTTTTGTAAGTATGCCGGACAAGCTAGCACCTGGAGCCGAAATCATGTCTCCAGATATAGTATATGCTAATATCTTAAAATCTGAATTACTTACTACCCATTCACGATCTTCTATTAAACCTCCATAAACTCCATTATTTTTAATAGTTATTCCGGAAAATGGAATTTGTACTCCAGAAATACCTCCATCAAAATAATTACCAGAATAGCTCTCACAATCTTCTGAAGATAATCCTATTCCAAAATATTGACCATTTCTTGGTGAAGATTTATTAACAATTTTATCCAAAGGAGTGTTAAAAGGTACATTATGTGATAAAAATATTATTGGTTTTTTTGATTTTTGAAAAAGTGAATTTAATTTTTTAGAATGCTTTTCATATTTATTCTTTATTTTATTTAATTTATTTTTTTTAAACATAGCTAAATCCTGTTTGTATTGTGGATACTCTGGCCCAGAAGATATCCCATGTCCAATAAAATTGTATTCTCCAATATCTTTAGTTTTGTGATAAACATCTACTATATTTTTTAATCCCTTAATTAATCCCTTGTAATGATCTTTTTTCAAATATCCCCAATCCTTGTCTTCTTTTGTCCAATCCCAGTTTCCCGGAACACAATAAACTGGTACATCAAATGAATTTAGAAATTCTAAAATTGATCTTCCATCTTTTATAGATTTTTTAATCATTTTTTTAGCTTTTAATTTACCAGTTAAATCATACCATTCTACATTTGAATCTGGATTCTTTAGATTCATTTTTAATGCTTCAAACATATACTTTCTTGGTGCATCAGAACAAAAATCCCCAGGGGCAATAATTGCATCAAATCCTTTCTTAGAGATCTTTGGTTTATTACCGTGCAAGTCACCAATTATTAAAAATTTCATATTCTCTCAATTAATATTTCTAATATAAAAAACTAACTATGGGTATAGTGTTCGACCGTGACCTATACGCCGCGACTGGACGATTAAGAAATAGGGTGAAAAGCCTATGCTTTCAACTATTCATTATTAATTACTAAATATTAGTATATTATACAATTCTTTATCGCATAATCTATAACATTATATGATTCAATTTCCTCTTCCACAATCCCAAAAACAGTCTCTCCAAATACTTTATGAGTACTATTATATCCTAATTCAAGAAATAAAACCTCAAAATATAGTTCTCCAGGATTATTATAAATAATCGCATAATCTTCAATAGGATAAATACAACCTGCACCACTACACCAATAAAACATAGAATCATTATGATGTGTTCCTCTAAACCTTATTGCATTTGGATAGACTCCCTGGTCATGCATCATAAATCGTACACCATCATTAAATCTAAGAGATTGGTTATACTCTGAAAATTTATTATAAAACGAACCTTCAAGGGTTAACTTCCCATCAATCAAGAATACTTCAACTGGAACTAAATCATTAGGCATAGTATCACATTTATTAAATTCAGAACATCCTGAAATAAATAAAATACTAACTAAAAACAAACTTAAAATTAAACTACTTCTTTTCATAATAAATTAAATAATACTATCAATATAAAAAACTTAGGATTTTCACCCTAAACTTAAAACGCCGCGACTGGACGTGTAAGAATCGATACAGAAATCCCAAGAGATTCCTTCTA
>CAYPAI010000010.1:0-10995 GCA_964408705.1 Candidatus Woesearchaeota archaeon | reverse complement strand
GAAGAATCCTCAGAAGAAGATAATTCAAGTGAAGAATCCTCAGAAGAAGATAGTGAAGATTCTGAAGAAGAATTTTAATTCTTTTTTCTTTTTTTTATTTTAATAATTAATGTTTGGTATTGAGAAATATAACTTTTTAACATGCCGAATAATTACATGTTAAACAAGTTTTGCATCCTTCTTGAAAGACTAAATTACTTTCATCACACTCAGGACATTTAATCCCATAAGTGTTTTTTTGTTCTTCATTACTCTTTGATTGGTTATTGGGTGTCAAACTACCATTCCCTTTTTTGATTTCATCACTAAGTTTGCCAGTTAGTTCCTTGTAGTTTATTTTTCCAGTTAAGATATCTTCTACACCATATTGCTCTACTGCTAGCATATATTTCTTTAGTACCCTACTTACTGCATCACCTAATGAAGATATTTCTCCTTCTCTAGACATTCCACTGCTTACTGTTGAACCTATTCCTTCCAGTTGTTCAACAACACTCCAAGGAGAAGTATTTGACCTTAGACTAATACTTGCAAGTCTACAAATTGCTTCTAAATCAGCATGTGCTATATCTCCACCCTTACCAACTTGTGCAAATATTTCGTAAGGCTTTCCACTAGTTGGATCTATAGTTAGATTAGCATGCATTTGTCCAAATGGAGTTTTTTGTTTAAGTTTTAAAGAAGGCATTATATCAGGTATATCTTCAGGAGTGATGTACCCATTTAAATTATTAGTTTCTTCTTTTTTGGTTGTTTCTAACACCTGAACATCTTTGCTTCCGTCTCGATATACTGTAATACCTTTTAATTCTTTTTGCCATGCGGTAATATATGCTTCTCTGACGTCTTCAACTTTTGCAGAGTTTGGCATGTTGATAGTTTTACTAACTGCATTATCTGTTCCTTTTTGGAATGCTGCTTGTATATTTACATGGTCTTTAACTTCTAAGTCACTTGAAACTTTGAAGACTTTTTGTATATTTTTTGGAATTTCTTTTATTCCTTGAACAGATCCTCCATTTTTTTCAATTTTTTCCATCAATTCTTTAGAGTATATTCCTTCTTTTTTTAATTCATTTTCTAATACAGGGTTTGCAAACAAGAGCCTATCTCCCCCTCTTATATTTTTGTAATATACATTTGAGAAGTAAGGTTCTATGCCACTTGCAACTCCTGCTACCATTGCTATACTTCCTGTAGGGGCAATAGTAGTTCTCTGGACATTTCTTACTCTATCTTCTAAGTTTCCATTATCATATGTGCTACCTTTAAAAGCTGGAAAGACTTCTTTTTCGTTTGCTAAGTCTACAGATGTTTTTTTAGATTCATCACTTATGAAAGTCATAACTTTTTCACCTAGTTCTATTGCTTCTTTTGAGTCGTAAGGTATTGAAAGTTTTTGTAGCATATCTGCCCATCCCATGACCCCATAACCTATTCTTCTATGGTTCAATACAGTTTCTTCTATTTCTTTTATTGGGCCTTTACTTGCATCATTTACATTGTCCATAAATCTTATTACAGAATTAGTAGTATCACTTATTTTATCCCAATCTACATTGTAATTTCCTTCTTTACTTTCGATAATCATATTTCCTAGATTAAGCGATCCCAAATTACATGCATCATAAGGGTGTAAAGGTTGTTCTCCACAAGGATTTGTTGCCTTTATAGGTCCTTTAGTGTTTATCAAAGGATTATCTTTATTGATCATATCTAAGAATATCATCCCAGGGTCTGCAGTTTCCCATGCAAGATTTGATATCACATCTATTAATTTAGGTGCATAAATTTGTACTTCATCTTTTGAGTTTATTCTTCCTATTTCTTCATTGTTATAAGAGTCTAGTACTTTTGTTTCATCTTCTGATAACAATAAGGAAGGTGGCCTCGGAGCTTCACCAACTTTTGAGCCTCCTAGTTTATTTTCTTCAATATTTTTTTGATAATTTCCTAGTTCTTGTTTGGTTAAAGAGTTTCCTTCAAACTGAAGAGTATAAAAATCTTCTTCCACTACTGCTTCCATAAACTTATTAGTTGCTCCAACTGAAACATTAAAATTTTCTAGTTCCCCTCTTTTTGATTTTGCATAAATAAAATCTAATATATCTGGATGGTCTACATCTAATATACCCATATTTGCTCCTCTTCTATTTCCTGAATTAATTATATCTGTTGCTTTATCAAATTGGCCTATAAATGAAACTGGTCCTGATGCAATTCCTTTTGATTTTTTTACATATCCTCCTCTTGGACGAAGTTTCGAGAAGTTATATCCAGTTCCTCCTCCCTCTTTATGTATCCTTGCCCCCTTTCTTACTTCTCCAAATATATCATGTAATTCATCATCAGGGTCTATACTATCTTCTGGATCTAAAACATAACAATTAAATAAGGATATTCCTCTTCCTGCATTTGTCAAAACCCTTCCTCCAGGAATATAATCTAAGGAGGACATCATTGAATAAAATTCTTCTGTAAACTCATTAACTTTTTTTTGAGATTTTCCATATTGGGATTCTACTTCTGCCATAGTTTTAGCTACAGCGTAAAACCTTTCATTAGGGGTTTCAGTTACCCCTCCTTCGTCATCTCTATCTAAATATTTTTTGTTAAATGTCCAAGTTGCGTTTTCGCTCAACCTTTCCTCTAAATTGTCTCTCTTTACATATTCTGGTAATGCATATGTGCTCATTTTTTAGCCCCCTATATTTTTTATTTCTTTTTTAAATGAATCAATATCTTGAAAGTCTTTGTAAACTGATGCAAATCTTATGTATGCAATTTTATCTGTTTTTTTCAGTTTATTCATTATTAAAGCTCCAATTATTGAACTTTTTATATCTTGTTTACCCTTTTTTCTGATATTATTTTCTATATCTTCGACTACTCTATTTATTTTTTCTGAAGTAACTGGTCTTTTTTCACAAGATTTGATTATTCCATTTAGAATTTTAGTTCTATCAAAACTTTGGATTGTCCCATCTTTTTTTATGATTCTAGTGGGAGAAGATTCTATACTTTCATAAGTCGTAAATCTACCTCTGCACTTAGTGCATATTCTTCTTCTCCTAATTTTGGAGTTATTAATTTTTCTGCTTTCTAATACTTGTAAATTACTTTCTGAACAAAATGGACAGTTCATTAAATCACCTCTAACACCACATATGGTGTTTAGTTAAATTATTTTATAACTTATCTGGTGTTTATTTTGTTAAGAGTATTTAAGTTTTTATGTTAATAGAAATATATTTTTAGGTTATTTTGACGAATTTAGTAAGATATATAAAGAGTTAACAATTGTTTATTCTTCATGAAATTAATGCCTCAAGAAGTGGAGTTATGGTATATTTATCCAAGTTTGAGAAAAGAAATAGCAAATCTCATGATTAAAACTTATGGACTTAAACAAAAAGAAGTTGCTGAAAAATTGGGAGTTACTAAATCTGCAATTTCTCAATACATTAATGAAAAAAGATCTAAGAAGAAACTATTTGATAATAATTTTGTTGTTAAGATAGAAGAATCTGTTAAAAATATGGTTGAAGGTGGTGTTGATTCAACAAAGGAGATGCAAAGATTATTAAATAACATAAGGGAAACTAAAGTTCTTTGTGATATTCATAGGGAACTTGATAAAGAAGTTCCAAAAATATGTGATATTTGTTATGAAAAATGAATGAGAAATTAGCTGACTGGGATATGAAGGATGAAGTTTATTTGGATAATGCAGCTACTACTCCTGTTGATCCCATTGTAAAAAAAGAAATGGATAAATATTTTTCTGAAGATTATGGTAATCCTGGAAGCTTTAATAGTGTTGGATTAAGGATAAGATTGAAAGTTGATGAATCTAGACAAAAAATTGCAGATATCTTAAATTGTACAGTCAGAGAAGTTGTTTTTACTTCTGGTGGCACTGAAAGTATTAATTTGGCATTACAAGGAGTTGCTAGGGCTAACAAATATAAGGGCAAACATATAATTACAACGAATGCAGAACATCACGCAGTTTTACACACATTAGAATATTTGGAGAAGAATGAAGGTTTTGAAATAACTTATCTAGAAGTTGATAAATATGGACTAGTTAGTGTTGAAGATGTTAAAAAAGCATTGAGAGATGATACAATTTTAGTTAGTGTTATTTATGCTAGTAATGAAATTGGAAGTATAAATCCAATTTCTAAAATTGGGGAACTTTTGAAGGAAAAAGATGTTTATTTTCATACTGATGCTTGTCAAGCTGCTTGT
This sequence comes from Candidatus Woesearchaeota archaeon, assembly GCA_964408705.1. Taxonomy (GTDB): domain Archaea; phylum Nanobdellota; class Nanobdellia; order SCGC-AAA011-G17; family PNOQ01; genus CAYFNK01. The sequence continues at coordinate 6,741 of CAYPAI010000010.1, read as the reverse complement.
TTGTTAGACATTGATGTTAAAAATTTAAATGTTGATTTAATGACAATTAATGGTGGAAAAATTTATGGCCCTAAGGGTGTAGGTATGTTATATGTTAAAGGTGGGACTTCAATCCATGCTATTATTCATGGAGGAGGACAGGAGTGGAGATTAAGAAGTGGTACTGAAAATGTTCCAGGTATTGTTGGTTTTTCAAAGGCTTTAGAAATTTGTCAAAAAACTAAAGGAGAAGAGTATGAAAGATTGGCTGAATTAAAGTTATATTTTAAGAAGGAGTTGGAAGAAAAAATAACTAAACTTTATTTTAATGGACATCCTACTAATTGTTTACCTAACAATCTAAATGTTTCTATCTTAGATATTGAAGGAGAAGCATTAATGTTACATATTAATGAGTATGGGATCTGTACTTCAAGTGGGAGTGCATGCACTTCTCAAACCTTAGACCCTAGTCATGTAATCATAGCAACTAAGTTGCCTTATGAGGTTGCGCATGGTAGTTTAAGATTTTCAATGGGAAGATATACTTCAAAAGAAGAGATTGATAAAGTAATGGAAGTTTTACCAAATATTGTTAAGGAGTTAAGGTTATTATCACCCGTTAATCTTGATAAAAATGTAGTCTTTGAAGAGGTTCAAAATGGCTGAAATTCATGCAGATGTTAAATCAAAAGTAGAAAGTAAAAAGTGGTTTTATACTAATGAAGTTAGAAAACACTTTTTTGATCCACAAAATATTTTTAAAACAGAAGAAGAAGCAGTTGCTTATGAAAAAGAAGCAGATGGTGTAGGGATGGTTGGATCTCCTGCTTGTGGAGATGCTATGAAAATGTGGATTAAAGTTAAAGATGATAAAATATATGAATGTAAATGGCAAACTTTTGGCTGTGCTTCAGCTATTGCTAGTACATCTATGTTATCAGTAATGCTTACTGAAAATGGCGGAATGAAAGTAGATGGAGCTTTAGAATTAAAACCACAAGATATTGTTAAAAGATTAGAAGGATTACCTAGTAGAAAATTTCATTGTAGTGTTTTAGGAGATAAAGCACTTAGAGATGCAATTAATGATTATTTTAGAAAAAGTGGACAAGAAGATAAAATTGTTTTTGAAGGTGCTAAGATAATTGATAAGATGACAAAGGTTACGGATAAAGATATTGAAGAGGCAGTTTTGGAAGGGGCAATTACTTTTGAAGATGTTCAGAAGAAGACTAAAGTAGGGATTCAAGATAAAAATTGTATACCTGAAGTTGAACAATTAATTAGATTCTATAGGGAGAAATTTTTTGGAGAATGAAAGTAACAAAAGATATGATGATTGCGGATGTTGTTGAAAAGTATCCAGATAGTGCTATTGTTTTTTTAGAGCATGGGTTACATTGTATTGGTTGTTCTGCTAGTCCATTTGAAAGTCTTGAATCTGGAATGATGGGTCATGGTAGGAGTGAAGAAGATCTAAACCTTCTTTTAAAAGACTTGAATGAATATGCAGATATGGTAGATCTTGAAAATAAATAATTTTTTTAAATTAAATTTTTGGTTAATCTTTATATACTAGCTGTTTATTTGTAATTATTATGAAAAGAGGTAATTTAAGTTTAGCTTTATTCTTAATTAGTATCTTATTTATTTCTGGATGTAGTCCTGGAATGAGTCCGTTTATAATTGGAAAAGAAGATAGCTTATTTGTTAGTTGTGTTTTATCTCAAGAGAATTGTAATAAATCTTATGATTATAATGAAGACTTAGATATTAATATTTTAGATGCTGTTCTTTATTTTAATAAGAAACAAAAGCCAGGGTCAATTTTTAATAATTTAAAATTTTTTAATGAAAAGAAATTGGGAAGTAGAACTTGTTCCATTCCAGACTCCGAGTGTGATTTGGCTGATTTCGATGCTTGTTTAGATATTCAAAATTTTGATTCTAATCTTGGCACTATAGATGTATGTATGAAAAATAATCAAGATGTTAAAGGATTTCAATGGGATTGGATTGGGGCAGAGTTAGTTGATTACACAAACGGTCCATCAGGTTTTACAATAATGGACGATTTAGATACTATAATTGGTTTTTCAATTTCAGGAGGTGTAGTTTCCCCAAGGGAAGGAAGATTAATTACTCTTGAAATGGAAAATGTTCAAGATTATGTTTGTTTTACGGGTGATAGACTTATCTCTGATGCTGGAGGAGTTGCACTTAATACTAATTGGGGTGATTGTTACTGCATCCCTGGTTATGATTGTTTTGAGGAATGTGGAGGTAATGCGGAAGTAGATACTTGTGGAACTTGTGGTGGAGACTGTATTGAGGAATGTGGATGTACTGGAGAATGTGATGGTAGTGTTGTAGATTGTGCAGGGGTATGTGAAGGAACTGCAGAACAAGATTGCCTAGGTGATTGTCAAGGTCAAGCATTAATTGATGCATGCGATATGTGTGGGTACACTTGGGACGATGATTGTTCTTATCACTATAATAACCCTGCTTCAGGATGTTTTAATGATCAATGTTTAGCATATGGTCAGAATTGTGAATTGGATAACCAATGTCAAACTGATAATTGTGATGCTTGTGGTGATTGCGGTGTACAAAATCCCACATCTTGTTTTGAGATTGGAGAGAGTTGTAGTGTAGATAATCAATGTAGAGATAATTCGAAATGCGATTGTACTGAAACTTGTGTTAGTTATGGAAGTGAACAAGAATTTGATGATTGTGGAGTGTGTGGTGGACCAGGTCCTACTTTTGAATGTGGTGATGGACTTCTTTATTGTTCATCAAATGATTGTCCTTGGAATCAATGTGGCCAGGATTTGAGAGGGACCGGGCAAATCCAGCAAGTAGCAAATCATCAAATTTGTGATGATAATGAGTATTGTAATTCTGAAGGAATATGTGATTATATTGATCCTCCTAGTCCAACTGCAGGTAATTGTAATTATGGGTCTGGAGAAGATCAGTCTTCACAAAGTTGTTGGGCAGGAGATGGTCATTGTTATGATGGTGCTTGTAATTCAGGTACTTCTAACTCTCTTCCTTCAGGTACAGGTGTTTGTGGAAATTATGGTAATTGTAATTGGGCAGACATTAAGGAGTTAGGTTATTATGATTCTTACAATTATAGGTGTTGTGAGATTTAGGTAAAGATATCATGAAGTGTTCTAAATGTAAAAAGGAAGTTGAAAGTTTATTTTTAGGTAAGATTAAAGGAACTTATGTCGATAATAAAGTGGTGTGTAATGAATGTCAAAAGAAACCACAATAAGATTTATATACTTTTAATTTTAAATATGACTCTATGACTAATCTGCGTAAACTTGCAATTATATCTTCAGGATTGCTTACTGGATTAATTGGTACTTTAATGAAAGTAATTGGGGATAATATTCCTGTAATATCTTTAGTTTTTCTAAGATTTTTTTTGGGTACTTTATTTTTGTTGTTGCTTATGTCTTTTATAGACCGTAGATTTTATGCTGTGAAGAAATCAGATATTAAAGATTATGCCTTAATCGGTCTTACTATGGCTGTTGCATTTTCATTGTTTATGTTGGCCTTAACTTTTTCTACAATATCTAGTGTAGTTCTTATTGCTTCAACTTACATAATCTTTGTTGCAATTTTATCTACCATTTTTTTGAATGAACGGTTGAAGAATAAGCATTATATATCTATGGTACTTGCCTTTTTTGGGCTTTTGGTATTAAATCCTTTTGGAGAGCATATGAGTGTAGTTGGTAGTTCTCTTGCTTTTGCTCAGGCGATAGTTTATTCTATATTTTTAGTCTATATGAGGCATGAAGAACAAGAGCATAGTATAAGTTCTGTGTTCTGGATATTTTTATTTGCAACTTTATATCTTACTCCATTTGCGTTACATTATGGATTAGGTAATTATCGTGAAGTTCTTCCTTTAGTTTTGCTTCTTGGAATTGTTTGTACAGGTTTGGCCTATTTATTACTAATATATGGTCTTAAAAGAGTTAGGGCCGAAACTTCAGCCATATTGGTATTAGTTAGTCATACTTTTTCATCAATAACTTTTGCAATTATATTTGTAGGAGAGGTTTTGACTACTAGGATGGTCATGGGGGGATTATTGCTGATGATTAGTGGAGTTTATATAATGTATTCTAAGAAAATAAGACATTATTTACATCACCATTAGTTTTATAAATAATTGATTAGTTTTTTTTGTTGTTATTTTTAAGTTAGTGATGCGGGAGTGCCGGAGTGGTCAAACGGGCAGGATTTAAGCTCCTGTGGCTTAGTGCCTACGCAGGTTCGAACCCTGTCTCCCGCATTTATGATTCTGCCTCGGTAGCTCAGTTGGTTAGAGTACCACATTGGTAATGTGGAGGTCCCGAGTTCAAGTCTCGGCCGAGGCTTTTTTAAAAGATAATTATATAAATAAAAAAATTTAATTTAATTTATGAATAAAAGAGGTCAATTTTATATAATCATAGCATTACTTTTATCTTTTGCACTTTTTGCAGTAACTTATGCTACTAATACGATAACAGAACCTGTTCTATATTCTAATTTCAACGACGTTTCCGAAAATTATATTTATGAGTCTTCTAGTTTGATAAATTATTTACTTAGTATACAGAATCCAAATATAAAACAAGAAGTTAGTTTTTTTACTCAAGATTTTTTAAGTTATGTTAGGACTAGAGATCCTAGTTTTGAAATGATATCTTTTTATTCCCAAGATGGAGATATCTATATAGATAATAGTTTTAATGAAGAGTGGGATATCAATGGTGAGAAATTATTAGGAAACAATCAAGATCTTATTCAAGATGTTAGTTTACATGTAGGAGGGGTTGATTTTGTTCACCAAATTCCAATAAAGGCTTCTAATTTTGGAGAAGATTGGACTTCTCAAGTAACTGAATGGGGGGGAGATATGAGTCTTAGTTTAGGAGGGATAATTTATCCTATAGACTTAAATAATAATGACTTTAAAATTATACTTAGGTCTTCAAGTGAAGAGTACACTCATCTAATGTCTAATTGAAAAAATGAAAAGTAGAAAAGGAATTTCACCATTGATTGCATGGGTTTTGCTAATTGGTTTAAGTGTTAGTATTGGTTTTTTAGTTATAAATTGGACAATGGAAGCAATACCTGAACCTAAGCCGGATTTTTCTTTTTGTGACGATATTAGTCTATTACTAGTAGATTATACAATTAACGATAATGAAGTTCTTTTTGAGATAATAAATAATGGCCTTTTTTCAGTAAACAAATGGTCTTTTGGAGTAACCAAATCTTATGCTGGTGTGGAAGGGCAATGGTGTGAAGAAATTTCTATCCCTTATCATTTAGTACCGGGTGAGGATGATATTCTGGAGTTTAATATGGGAATATATTCTAATCCGTCATGTAGTAGTTATGACTCTGATATAGATGGGGATGGTGAAATAGATATTACCTTGCCTGAAGAAATTGTGTTGGTACCTTGGATAATGCCTATGGGTCAACAAGATAGTTCAGAAGAAGATCCTTATATAAATTGTAATGATAAAAAGATAACTATAAACTTGTAAATATAAAAACTTTAAAATACTAAACTATAATATTAAAATGAATATGGAAGAAAAAAAAGGAGTATCTCCATTGATAGCAACTGTACTTTTAATAGGTTTAGTAGTAGTTATAGCTATGATTATCTTTTTTTGGTATGGTAATTACCTAGAAGATGTTTTAGAAAAACAAGGGATTGATCTTGAGTCTTCATGCGCACAGGATGTAGAGATTTATTTGCCTTCTGATGAGATAGAATGTGTTCTTAGTGGTGAAAACTCTGTTGTTAATTTATACATTGAGAATGTAGGTAATACTGAGATTAAAGGATTAAATGTAATTTACTCTTCGGATACTTTGTTTGATTCTGTCTTAAAATCACAAATAGTTCATCAAGCTGTTGGAACTTATATTCAAGTTAACCTTGGACAGGATATCACTGGTCAGAGTTTAGATTTAGAGATTGTACCAATAGTTGGGTCTTCTACAAGTACTAGACATTGTGAAAATGTTGCAGAATATGTTTCATTATTTTGTAATTCTTAGTTTTTAATATTAGAAAAGTTTAAATATTGAATAATTAAAAAGTTAATTAGATATAACTAAAAAAGGAGGTGTTTTAATGTTATTGAATAAGAAAGGTATTTCGCCTTTGATAGCGACTATTCTGGTTATTGGAATTACTGTAGTTATTGCTGTTTTGATTACTACTTGGCTCAGAGGAACTACTGGAGGATTACAATGTACACAAGAATGTCAGATTAGTGGTGCTAGTGCTTGTCAATATTCTTTTGATGATCTAGAAGCTTCTTTTTCTGGAAGTGATGCAGTAATAACTAATACTGGGTCTAGAGAATATTCTTACACAGTAGTTTGGCTAGATGGAACTGGTTCAAGTACAAGTGTGGATAGTTCATTAACTAGTGCAGGTTATGATACTCAAACTTCTTCAGATGCTGGAGAATCGTTTAGAGTAATTGCAGGAATTATTCCAGTGGTTGATGACTGTGGCGAATGTGATTTTGTACAATGTTGGGAATCAGATGAGATTCTTGCAGAGTAATTAACTTTTTTTATTTTTTTTTATTTTTTTTATTTTTCTAAAGGTAAACTATATAAATGAGAAATTTCAAATCTCAGTTATGAATAAAAGAGGTGCTATTTGGATATCTGCAGTTTTGTATATGGGTTTAGGCATCATGG
>CAYPAI010000009.1:0-14207 GCA_964408705.1 Candidatus Woesearchaeota archaeon | reverse complement strand
TCTTCAGTAACTTCTTCTTCAGTAACTTCTTCTTCAGTAACTTCTTCTTCAGTAAAATAATTCCCAGATAAAACTTCATATGAAATATCTGCTTGACCTTCTACAAACCCATTAAAAGTTACTAAAACATCAGAAATTCCATCAGAATCTAAATCAACTTCTTTAGACTCCCCTACATCTAAGGCAACATATACTGGATCTGAAGAAATTACTATTAAAATAGAATCTTCAGATTTATCTTCAAAAGCTATAGTATGTTCTTCCTCTCCAATATTAAAGTTCATAACCTCGCCTAAATTCATCAAACTATCTTGAGTTTCAGATAATTGAACAACTTCTTCTTCAATAGAATCCTCGCTTAAATCTTCTTCAAGGTTAACTTCTTCAATTAATTCCAAGTCAGAATCATCTTCTATAATCTCTTCAACAATAGAATCTATTTCTTCTAAATCCACTACAGAATCATCTTCCGAAAAAAACAAACTTTTCAAAAAACCAATAAATTTCATAAAAGGTGAAATATTATCATCAGTAGTATTGTCTGTTGTCTCAACTACACTCCCAGTTAGTTCTATCTCAACTGCCTGACTACCTTCCTTTACAAGTATATCTACAGTTTGTGAATCAAGGATAGTACTATCTCCTAATCTAGCAGAAACACTAACACTATACTTTCCAGGACTTACTTTTTCAGCAGGTGCTAAATATAAATAAACTAATTCAGATTTTGATTCCCCTAAAGTTATAACTGAAGGATTTAAGTATACAAAACTAGACGCTGTTCCTCCAACTGATAACTCATAAACTGCTTCATCAGAACCCATATTTTCAACAATAACAGGAATTGTCGCAGTAGAGTCTGAATAAATTTCAACATTGTTTTCATCTACACCTAATGCAACCTTATAACACTCTTCCCTTGTAACAGTAGTTACATCTATTTTATCTGAACTTGCAACTTTACTGCTATCTTTAGCATGAGCAAAAACCTCTATAGCATAAGTTGCAGAAGTTACATCATATCCTGGATTAACAATCAAATTAAATTGAGCATCTTCTCCTACTCCTAATGAGATAGATCTTTGATCTATATCTGCCCAATCAGGACCATTCAATTCCAAATAATAATCCTTACCATATTCTCCATTATTAACTAAATTTACATTATATTTACTTTCTAAGGAGTTACAAATAGTATCAACATTTTTTTCTACATCTATAGATACATCATGGCATTTCTTAACATTTACATTAAATATATTCATTGCCTGAACATTTCCTTTTTCAGGAGTAACTTTGAAATTAACTTCAAAATTGCCTTCAACACCATAATCTGGAGATAATACTAATTCAACACTTTCAGAACTCTGAGAACCGATAGTTAATTTATTATTTTCAAGATTTGCCCAAGAAGGACCATCTAATTCTAAATCATAAACATTTTCAGTAGATCCACTGTTAGATAAATCTATTAAAATAATCTCTTGGGAATGTTCACAAAAAGATATAGAATCTTTTTCAGTGTTTATATTAAAATCATAACAAGGATCAACAACCAATTTAGCACCTACAGATTTTACAGCGCTTCCAACATAAGGATCTGCAACTAAATTAAATTCATAATCTCCTAATGAATCCTCATCAGCACTTACATAAACTTCAACATTTTTAGTAGAACCTGCAGAAACACTAACAAGTCCTTCGCTCAAACTAACTTGACCAGGATAATTACCCTCTATAGATAACTCATAAGTTTCAGAATAATCTCCTTGGTTTATTACTTCAAAATTAAAACTTTCCATCTCTCCTGGACAAACATGTTTTTCAGACTCTAAAGAAACTAAAGAATAATCAAAACAATCCTTAACAAAAAAACTATGAGTCAAAGTTTCCGAGTTAGCTAAAACGTCCAGATAATACTCTCCTACGCTAGTAGTTGAAGAAGGAGTAACATAAGTATAAACAGTTCTTATTTCTCCAGGAGCTAAAACAAATCCTTGAGGCACAGTAGTAGAAAAGAAAGATGCACTACCTGAAGAAGTTAAACTAACTTGTGTAACCTCATCACCTGAATTTTCTATAACATCACTAATTAATCCTGTAGAACCAGGACATAATTCACCAGGACCATTACCCTGGTATAAATTTAAATCGGCTGCAAAGCCAAGCTGCAAAGATAATAAAAATACAATCAAAAACCCATAGAGTTTATTACTACTCATAGTTGAAACCTCCTTTTTGTTACTAAGATGGAAAACAACTTCATTATAAAAACATTATTGTAGAAAAACTATTGTAATAAAGTAAACATTATTTATAAACTACCTTAAAAAATTTAAAAAGAAAAAAAAGAAAAAAAGAAAAAAAGAAGAGATTAGTAGTATGTTTGATCTTCGTCAATTATAGGATCTTCACTATCAGACCTTAGTTTCTTAGCAGCAACAATTATACCAAGTATAACTAAAATAACTAACAAGATTGAAAAACCTAATTCAAGACCTTGTTTCAAACTACTGTTGGATGTTCCTTGTGTAACATTTACAGCCAGATCAAAAGATTTTAACTCATTTGAACCTGCACTAACAGTTACTTTGAAATCATGTAAACCAGTCTCAGCATCTTCATTTACTGAAACGAAAACATAAGCTCCATTAGATTCTTCAGCAACAGTTACATCTGCAAAATTTGCACCATCAACTTCTACATCATAATCTACATTAGAATTTGTATAACTTATCCAGAAAGCTACAGCTTTTCCAGCTTCAGTTGTTTGACTCATAGTGTCCACTTCAATTTCTGATCCATAAGCGGAACCTGAACCTACAACAAGTTGGAAAACTTCACTATCTACTGAATCGCCATCATCATAAACTACTTCTAACACAACATCATAAACATTTGATGGAGTACTTGAAGGTAGAGTAAGATATAAATCCTTGTAAATTTTGTAGTCGTCATCGTCATCTGCACTAGAACTTTCTGCAAACTCTTCAGTTACAAGATCGAACTTATTAGTTTTAGTAGTCAGTCCTAAAGCAGGAATATGCATTCTTACATAAACATCTTCTTCTAAGCTGTGACCATAATTTCTCACACCGGTGCTAACGAATAGCATTTCTCCAGCCTGAACTTCTGTACCTTGTGGTGCATTCCAGTCATAAACTTCGACCAAATTCATTTGACCTACAACTGTAACCATTAAAGTTTCAAAAGTTTCTCTATTTCCATCTTCATCTTCCATAACTATATTTAGTACATATTGACCTGGATCAATATCGGAATCTAAATTAAGAACTAGAGCCTCATAGCCTGTCCAGCCATTTTTAACAGTAAAATAATCTGTTTTTTCTTCTTCATCTGCTAATTCAGCAATTATTCTGGCAGTAGTATCATTACTTGTACCTTCCCAGAACACTTTTAACAATAAGTTGTCGCCTGCGAAAACTGGACCAAAGGTTGTACCAGCAGTAACATCATACTCATCCAAATGAACTTCGGTTATATTGAAATCATCTGACTCAGTAGCAGTAACAGCTGATGTCAAAAGTACCGCAATAATTGCTAACATTCCTAGATACTTCTTCATTGTTTTAACCCTCCTTAAACTATGAAAATTTTGTTGTAATCAATGAGTTGTGAAAAGCTTATAAACCTTACGGTAGCAACAAAATTTACCTAGAAACCATTAAACTTCATTATTTCCTTAATCTCTTCTGAAGAAATGGCACAACCTCTAAGTTTTAAACCCCAGAGTGCACCCTCTAGAAGAGTACTCCTAAATTTCTTGTGAACTTTTTTATTTGAAGTTATAAACCTATCAAGTATTCCTAATTCAAAAGAAACTGTAGCAAGTTCAGTAGATCTCAAAATATTTATATTTCCTACTTGTTTCGAAAACTCATTAAGATTACTTTGATTAGTTTTAATATCAATATGTAATCTCCTAGTTAAAAGTTTAGCAAGATTCTTAGGATTTTCAACAAGCAATCTCAACGTTCTTTCATCTACAACAAGAGCATCAGACTTATTAATAATCACAAGAGCTAAAGCCTCCATCTCAGCCTTTTGAATTATTTTTATAGGTTTATTCCTAGACCAAAATATGTTATTAGCTAATTTTAGCAAATACTTGGCCTTATCATCTACCTCTTTACTGTGCATAGATCTAAAAACTCCTTCAAACAAATAATCTTGAATAACTAATGCCTCTAATTTAAATTTTTTAGATTTTAAAGGCCTATCGATTAATTCATTTCTTACACTACTAGGGATAATAAACTCTCCTTTGTATTGTTTTTTCAATGGCTTCAAAGTCCATAATATATTATTTAATACAAGACTTATTACAGTACCTGTATCAAAAACTAGAGACTTCATTTTATGTTAAATACTTTCCTCGCAATTTGTAATCTATCTCTAGTTGATTTCGACTTGTTAAGAGAACCTTCAAAAGTTTTAGTATGTCCCAAATAAGACATTACTTCCCATGTAGGCACACCTAAAAGATCTGCAACTCTTGAAGTAGATAATCCGTGCCTATGTAACTTACTAGCTTTCTTTATTTTTGAAACATGTATTACTTTATCAACAAATAATCCTACATCTTTATCTATCTTAGCCATACTACGAGTAATCTTTCTCAATGAATCTAAATATTCTTTCAATTTATCATTTTTAACGAAAAGAATTGATTTTTTAAGTTCATTAATCAAAAATTTCTCAAAAGAAAACCAATTAACATACTTTCTATATTTATTTTTCTCAAATAATTTATAAACCGAATAAATAGCAACTGCAGTAGTTATAGAATACTTATCTTGAAAAGTAGAAGAATTATGAATTGTTCTATCACTCTGATTCCTTAATTGAATCAGATCTTTATTCCTAATTGATATCAAACTATTCTTAAGAACAGAGATAATATCATTTTTTATTATATCGTTCATCTTCTAGATTTTAATAATGAAAAAGCTTTTTTCATCAATGAAAAAGAAGCCACAAGCATAACTAATATCATAGCAAAAGAAACTAAAGTTTTCAAAAAATCATCAGGACTTTTAGAAAAGTCTAGACCTTCTGAAAATTGAGACGGAAGTTTACTAAAATCATTTGATATTGGTGGATAATTAAAAGACACTCTTAAATTTGTGTTATGGTCCAATGTATCAGCATTTAAAACTTGAATATTAATATCATTTATTCCATCATTGTTCAAATCATAATATTTATCTTCAGTAACTGCAATCTTAGTTTGGACTAAATTAGATCTTAAATGTAGATTAACTACTCCTGAAGAATCTATACTCATAACCCTAATTGTATGTTTTTCATGAATTAGATTATCAAAGAGTTCATCTCTCAAATCTTCATAATCTATAAAAATCTTTCCATCATAAATTGTTGCATCAGAAAGAGCATTAGAATCAACAAAAAGTGTTTCAAACTCAAGAGCTTCTCCTTGCAAAAGTTCATGATCGAATGCATAATAAGGAATTCCTTCTTCTCCTAACATCGCAAAACCTTCAATACTAATCTGATCAGTTATTTGAATAAATGAATTGAAAATCCATTCCAAAGGACTATTTACTTCTGGAAAAAGGGAAGTATCTACCATGTCATTAAAATTAGAAGGATTTATCTCTGGAGAATAATCTACAGAAGAAGAATCATAGTTTTCGTCATTATAATATTGGCCATCACAATCCCCATGATCATAATACCATAAGGAACAATCATAATAATGCTCACAATTACCATCAGATAATTGTTCTAAATAAGTACCATACCCACAACTCTGGCTACTTCCATCGCCTTCACCATCTTCATCTGAAGAAGTATAAATATTACATCCTCTCCCCGTTTTTTTAGGATTAATATCATAACTATCTGTAACCGGTCCATCATCTAGATCTTCATCATCAGGTGTTTCATCTGTTCCAGCCATACCTGTTATCAAATTATAAATTGCTACAACCCTCCCTGAAATAGAATCAAGAGCGTCAATTTCCTTCTTAAAATCTCCATACTCAGGAATTATGGAATCCCCCCACTGGTCGTAATTTTCACCAAGGACTGATCCTTCTTTTTTCCCTACGGATCCCCACAGTATTTCAGGTTCATCGGCTGGATTATACCAAACTCCTGACGCCGCAGACGAAGCAGTTGCAACATATGAAGACCCTATGAACACACCCCCAGGAGGATTACAAAATGCATAAACACACCTATGGTCGTCAGTACACCCTTGAAGCCTTTGATCAGGTGATCCAGGTTCAAGAATTTCATAGAAAGGTATGTCACTATAAAGACATCTATCTAATTCTCCTTCATCACATTCACAATCGCCATCATCATAATCATATTCTTCACAATTAAAATCTAATACATGTTCCCCATAATCACAATAACCATCTCCTAACCAATTTTGAATAGTTTCAGAATTAGGATCAAAACAAACATCACCACAATCAGTTACTAAATCATCTTCTGCTCCACCGCAAGCACCCTGTTCATCATGGGCATCACAATCTGAACCTAAAATACCTACATCCCATAACATATCACACCAAAATCCTTCCTCATAATTTCCGTCCCAAAATCCCTCTGAACAAATAGCACCATCATATTGCCATTCCTCGCAATAAAAGTTTAAACCCCAAGTGTGATCGATATTATCACAATACCCATCCCCTATCCAACTCAAACAACTAGTATAATCTCCTGATTCTGGATCGCCACAATCATATTCTGTAAAACAATGACCATCACAATCTAAGAATATTCCTTCTTCTTCTTCATCTACAAGTAGATCACAATCATTATCTATTCCTTCATCACAAATTTCATCAGCACCAGGATTTATAGTATAATCAGAATCATCACAATCAGTAACATGGTCACAATCATCATGAAGATAATCTTCCAAAGATTCTCCAAATTCTTCAATAGCTTGTTCTGAAAGATATTGTATCACAGGATAGTTATCTCCATCAAGATCTAGGCATAATCTCTCTCCCCCTTCTTGTTCATCATCTAAGACACCATATATACATGAACCAGGAACATTAGCACAAGCCTTACCACTAAACTCTCCTGCCTCAAAACCAGTTATATCTAAAATTGCATGAGGTACTATTGTATACTGAGTTTGACTTATACATATAGCAACACACTCTTCAGGACAATCATCATAAAAAAAGTCTGTACAATTATCCCAATCTTCCTCTGCACTTTCGCCATCCCCATGATCGCCTCCATCACTCACAGGACTAAAACCTGGAGTAATAACTAGTTGACCAGGTAAATCTTTGTCTTCTTCCTCTTTTATTTCAATATCAGAAATTACTGCCGTATCTTCTTTTTTTAATTCATTATCACTATAAGGTTTATTTTTTTGCAAATATTCAAGAGATATCTTAACATCCCAATCGTACTTAATTAATACTTCTTCTGCTTGCTCTTTTGAAATTTTAGCTTCTTCAGAAATATATATTATATCTTTGAACTTATCTTCCTTAGATTTATCTGTAGAAGTTGCAAATCCAGATAAATTAACAGGCACACAACCAGAAACAACTAGTAAACAAACTATCAATAAGCTAAAAATAAAAGTTCCTCTTTTCATAACTCAAATAACTAACTAAGACGTTTATATATCTTTTCATTAATTATTATTTCTTTGCATTAAATGAAGAAACCAAATCTATAATATACTTCCCATCTTCAAGTTTATACACTAAAGGCTTTTTTCTAAACAAATCTACTAAATCAAGCTCATATTGTCCAGGTTTTAAGATTCTTATACTCTCTATATCTAAAAAAACAGGACCATCTCCTTTAAGTTTATAATCTACTATATCTTCAACATCTTTCTCTATTTGAGAACGATCTTCTTTAGTTAATTTAGCAGAAATATTCTTAGCCTCTTCAACTTTACCCTTTTTAACAAAGAAAAAAAATTTAGAACCACAAGAGCATCCGGTTAAAAGATCTTTAGCCCCGTCAGGAAACATATTTCCGCATCTAACACATTGGTGTGGCATCTTATTGTATAAACAGATCTATCTGTGAAGGGTTCTTCCTAATGTCTTTTATCACTGTCGCCGGACCAACTATAGTTAAGCCATCTCTCTTACTCATAACTGTTTTATATATTTTTTCACTAATCATTTCCCCTGCTCTTTGAAAAAAGTCCTTCTTCTTTCTACTTTTCTTTACAACTGGATAAAGAGTGCAAAAAGAAATCCCGGGAAATTCTTTGGTAATCTGACCCATAGTTCTTTCAATAAGTTTAGCTTCCTCTTCTGGTTTTAACTTACCTTGCATAAGAACTATTTTATCTTTCTTAATAATTCCAAATATTTTATTCAACTTTTGATCACTAGGTAAACTAGAATGTTCTCTATATGGGATATATTTAAAAGACAACATTTTCTATTTAACCATTCGGAATAACTCTTTATAAAAGTTTTCCATATTCTTTCCTTTTTCTGCAGAAACACCAATTGTAGGGTATTGTGGAAAAGCAGATTCAATCTTCTTGATATTTGACCTCTTCAAATCAACTTTATTAGCAACTATTAACACAGGGATATCTCTTGCAGCAAGATTACCTATAATAGTTATATTAACTTGAGAATAAGGATTCTTAGTAGAGTCTAACACAACTACAACCAAATTTACATCATCCAACCACCTTATTGCCTCAATTATCCCTTTTGTAGCCTCTTTAGCCCTCTTCTTTGCATCTTTTGTTTTAAGCTTAAACTTTAAAAATTCCTCATAATCTATTTTTGTTGCAATACCTGGAGTATCAAT
Source organism: Candidatus Woesearchaeota archaeon (assembly GCA_964408705.1). Lineage (GTDB taxonomy): Archaea > Nanobdellota > Nanobdellia > SCGC-AAA011-G17 > PNOQ01 > CAYFNK01. The sequence goes on along the minus strand of CAYPAI010000009.1, from coordinate 5,390 downwards.
TAAATTAAATGTTAATTCCTTTTTACCAGATTTTATATTTACTTTCTCTTTTGTTTGTATGGATCTAGTCTCATGAGGGATCTTAGAAGCTGAACCCATCTCTTCACCTAACCAATCCAAACAAATTCTATTTGCCAAAGTAGTCTTTCCTGCATTAGGAGGGCCATAAAAACCAAGTTTAATATGTGCCTTATTCTTAAAAATTCTAGACAAATACTTTTTAAAAAAAGATTTAAACCTCTTTATCATCAAGTTTAGTTTCTGAAAAATTATATATAAATATTTCTACATAATATTATGCATTGTACCAAAGGTACAATCTAAACAAATAGTTATTATTTTCTTCCGGTTCATGAATGATCAAACTATCTACATATATATTATCGGCATCTAAACCCTCTAAAACTTGACAAAGAACCTCTTGACAAATTTGTAAACTTCTCCCAATCTGATTTGAATTAATCTTAAGATCTACAAAATCTTCTAAATCAGAAATATTGGAATCATAAACAAAACCTCTTAAAGTTTGATTAGATTGTAACTCATCAAGAATCTCTGATTGTAAAAAAATTATTTCAGAGGGAACATCTTTGAATTCATATTTATTTATTGAAACAATTGAAACAATTACTATCAACAATAAAATTACAGAAAATACTGCTTCTAAAGTTTTCATATATCCTCTTTTATTTACCATGTTCTTATCAAAACAGAAATATCTTTCTGTAACCCATTAAAGTCTAATATATTATCTCTCCAACTTAATGCATAGACTGAATCTAACTCCTCAGGATTATTGAAGGTACAGTTATATTTTGGATCACCTTCAAATAGATTTCCTTCATAAATTAAGATAGATAAATCCTTTTGATCAGGATAAGATATCTTTTCCTTAAACATAACATAATCAGGATATTCCGTACAAGAATCTTCAAATAAATATTCTAAATTTTGTTCAGAAAAACCAACTAATTTCTCTTCAATTCCAAATGTACATTCAACACCAGCTCCACAGACCAAAAGGTCCCCATAAGGAGACCCAGGAGGAATATAGCCACCTTCTGTAATATAAAGTACATTAAAAATATTAACACCTTGTAAAAGATTTACTGGACCAAAATTGATATTTGAAGAAAAATAAATATTTTTTTCATCAAAATTATTTCCTGTTAAAGCAAGTGAACTATACATCTCAGAATTAGGATAATCTGGCAAACCTATGGAAACTTGAGAATTGGATTGTTCATAAGAACTATACACAAAAAGAGGAAGTTCAAAAATAGTGTGATATGTTTCCTCCTTAACTCCTGTTTCTGCAACTGAAACTAAATATCTTTCATCCAACCGCCTGTCTAAGGAAGGAACCACTACTATAAATAAAGCTAGAATAAAAATTACAAATATCCCAATACTTATTGACCAATCTATATAAGACAATCCTTTATTATTCATTAGAAACCCACCACCGTAGCAAATATCAAATATCCAAACAAAACCATAACCAATGAATGTTTTAAACCAGGTAAAAGACTACCCTCTGAAAATTTGCCCACTACTAATCCAGAAAATAAACCTTGAATTATTATTAATGCAGTAAAAATCATATTAAAATTAATAAAATCTGTAGAAGTACCTGAACCATCATCAAAACCTATCTGAAAACCAGTCATAGACACTCCTCCAATATCACTAAGCTGAGGGAGCAAATATACTTGTAAAACTATCATAATTCCAATAAATATAAAAAAAACAACATATCCTTGAATAATTTGGGAGAAAGTATTCGATCTTCTTTCATGTTTTATTTTCTTAATTTGTAATATCGAATTAGTAACAGATGTTAAAACCCCACTTATGTTCCCCCCACCTTGTTCAGCTTCTATAATTATAGAAACAGATCTCTTTATCACTGGGTTCTTTGTTTCCTTAGCAAACCTAATCAAACCATCTCTCAAAGGGATTCCCCATTCTATTTGGTTAACTAATTTCCTTACATAAGGATTTAGGGCACCAAAATCAGTATCAGAAAGTTCTCTTATCGCCTTTGGTATTGGAATCCCTGCTTTTACACCATCTGAAATAGCCCTCATAAATTCTAAAAATTTCTCTTCCATCTCAATTTGCCTTTTTCCTTCAGACATAGCATCAAGCCAAAACTGAAAAATTGTAGTAAACAATCCAAGTGCAAAAATAGGTTTAAACCATCTAGATTGAAGATCATATAAAAAGAAATATGCTAATGCCATTAAAGCTAAACCTAAGAAAATACCCACAATGTGCCTTGTCCTAATTTTGAATATCATATTTCAGATTTAGTTGCCTCCAAAAATAAAATAAATAACACATTAAGTACTGGCAGCAAAAAGAATGTACCAAACTTAGCTATGGCCGATATAGGGAAACCCATTATAACAGGGGAAATCTTCTCAAGAATAGCCATAGTTACTATAAATAATAATGGAGCAGCAACAAGCAAACCTACATAAATTTCAGAATATGCGGCAAGTTTCTCAACATATTTCTTTTGATCTAACCTAAATCTTAAAAGAGAATCTTTAGACTTATCGGAAAGATATTGTTTTATATCTCCCCCTGTTTCAATAGTTGAAGCCATCCCTTCAAAAACTTCTTTTAAATCTGAAGAAGGGGTATTTAAAGATACAGTTCTTAACGCAGAAGATAGACTATATCCAAATAAATTAATATAATTTAATACCTTTTTAAATTCCTGTTCTAACTCTTTGTAATCATTAGAATCAACAATTAATTGGAATATCTTCATAGGGTGGGCACCAGACCCTGCAATAGTAGACATATGAACTATAGCAAAAACTAATTCTTGCCTTATTGACCCCTCCCTAGAATCTGATATTACATGCGGGTAATAATAAACTGAAAAAAATACAAGAATTGAAGTTAAAAATCCAAAAGTTATTGAAGAAACTATATTAGCTGTAAAAATCATCCAAAGTAAAATAGAAAAAGGTAAGGATAATAAAGTTGTAAAAAATATAACACTAACATAAGTTTGAGATAATATTTTAAGATTAGACTTTTTAAGTGAATTAAATAACTTTTCAAAATAAATTGGCTTTTTGTTAATTAAAAAAAATGAAAGATTTTCCATAAAAAAATTAGACATTTTAGAATAAAAATTTGTTCTATATGTTTCATGACTATGTTTTAATTTACTCTTTTTTTTAGTCTTAGAAACATCTTTTAAAGTTGATTTTATCGTTCTTTTAGAAAGCCCTAACTCTTTCATATACCTCTTCTTTTGTTTATTAGATAAATGTACTTCTGAACTTGTATTTGGATCCATAATTATCCCAACCTTGCTAAAGTCCCTTTAGGGTCTTTATAATAGGCATTTATTGCCTCTTGTACATCATGAAATTCGAAAATAGAACTTTGATACATCTTAGTTAAGAAAATTCTTTTAGCTTCAAATTCTGAAACCAACCTATTAGGATCAACTCCTTGCTCACTAGCTATCCTCTTAAAAGCATAACTTTCAGAAACATAATCAAAACTATCTTTTGAAGGATCCCACACAAAAGGTTTATTGACTGTAGCTGCCGACTTACCTTCTTTTACTTCAATTATCTCTACAACTTCCTTAACTCTCCTTATATTTTTATTTTCTCTACGGGTATGAGTCATAATCACAACTGCATCCATAACCTCTACCAGCGAAGCAGATAAATTTATTGGAGGAGTGACTAACCGTTTAATCATTGTATCAACTGAACCAGCATGCATGGTTCCAAATGAAGGATGACCTGATGCCATACCTTGAAAAAGAACATATGCTTCATCTCCTCTAATCTCTCCCACTATCACATAATCAGGATTCATTCTAAAACTTTCTTTAAGTAAATTAAACAAAGTCACTTCACCATATTTTTGACCAACTAAATTGGCTAAACCAACTCCTGCCCTAGAAACTGCAGGTAACCAATTACTATGTTCTAAATTTAATTCCCTAGTATCTTCTATTGAAACTATTCTTGCTGCAGGAGGAATAAAAAAAGTTAAAGCATTTAAAAAAGTAGTTTTGCCGGAACCAGTTCCCCCAACCACCATTATATTTCTTTCATAAGCAACTAAGGTCCAAAGATAAGCAAGAATATCTACAGAAGTAGTATTAAGATACATTAAATGAGTGGGAGTCCAAGGTTCCTTAGTAAACTTTCTTATAGTAAAAGTTGGCCCTCTTGAAGAAATATCTTCTGTAAAAGTCGCATTAACTCTTGAGCCATCAGGAAGTGCACCATCTAACAAAGGAGTAGCATAAGAAACATATTGTCCACACTTCTGGGCCAATCTCTCTACAAAACTAGAAAGACTTTTAACTTTTGGAAAAACAACATTAGTTCTAAGATTCCTATACTTTCTATGGACTATGTAAATGGGGAACTCTGCACCATTACATTCTACATCTTCTATATAAATATCATTCATTAAAGGCTCAATCTTGCCAAGTCCAACAAAATCTCTATATATATAATACATCAATTTAAGATAAGATTCTTTAGTAAGAGTTATCCTCAACTCACTCAACAATATTTTAAGATTTTTTTCCAAATAACTAATAACAGTATCTCCTTTTTTTAAACTGAGATAACTCATATTGATTAATTCTTTAATACTTCTTTCAAGAATGTTCAAAATCTTCTTTTCCTCAGGAACTAATTCAGGCTCCTCTACTTCATACATTACTTCCTTAGAATTATGATCCCAATAAATATGGGCATAAGCATAAGGTGCAATTAAAGGATATCTAAAATCTAAACTTTCCCTATCTCCCTTAGGAAATTTTGGCATCTCTACACTAGACTCTAATTTAAATAGGGTTTTATCTTTTTCTGGTAGTTCTGGAAGTTTTTTCATCACACTCTTGCAATATTTATTTCTATTTGCTCTTCCCCCCCTACTCCTTTATTTAAAATTGAAAGTTTAACATTCCCACTAATAACTTTTTGTTCTCCTTCAAAAACAATATCCCAATTAGGATAACTTAAAGCCAATATCACACCATACTGGTCTTCAACAGGAGTTGATTGAGTCTGAATCTGTAGATTACCTTCATTAGCCACCTCTCCTGGCTGAGAAGCAGGAACTTTAGTTTGTAAAGACCAAGAAATTTTATCTTCATCTTCATTAATCTCAAAAGTACCTCTACCTATCTTAAGATCAACTACTCTTTGAGATCCCGGGCCCTCTTGATAAACTGTCCTAATATTTTCATCAAAAACCAACATCAAATTTTTAGTTTCTTTAATTGTATACCTATCTTTCATTTGTTGTACTGCAGGAAGACCTACTGCTAAAACCATAGAAAGAACCATGATGCCTAAACCCATATACAACACTGCAGATATCCAAAT
>CAYPAI010000008.1:0-19132 GCA_964408705.1 Candidatus Woesearchaeota archaeon | reverse complement strand
ACAATTTACCATATTAAATTTTATAATAACTATAATATAAAAAAGTTACGCCCCGAACAGGATTTTACATTTAGTATCTCCTATTGATACTCCCATTTAACTTGGGTGAGTAGAGTGTCTAACCGTGACCTAAACGCCGCGACTGGGATTTGAACCCAGACACCCTTGCGGGTCAAGCTTTCCAGGCTTGTGCAATACCAGATTATGCGATCGCGGCATTTAAAAAAACAAAAATTTTAAGTTTATAAAGTTTTACACAAATGAAAGAACCATTCACAAGCATTTAAAAAAGAATAAAGTAAACTAATCTTATGTGTGGTATAATTGGATATATTGGAGAAAAAGAAGCAACACCAATATTAATAGAAGGATTAAAAAAATTAGAGTATAGGGGTTATGATTCTTGTGGATTTTCTTTGATAGAAAATAATAAAATAAATTCAAAAAAAGTTATAGGGAAAGTAGAAATATTAGAAAAAGTATCATCTAGTTCTAAATCTAAAATAGGTATAGCTCACACAAGATGGGCAACCCATGGACAAGTTACAGAATTAAATGCACACCCCCATTATGACTGTAAAAATACTATCTCTATAGTCCATAATGGAATAATAGAAAACCATCAAGAACTAAAACATATCTTAAGTAATCATAATCTTAAATCAGAAACAGATAGTGAAGTAATAGCTCACCTCATAGAAAATTTTTTAGAAAATGGAAAAAAAATAGAAGAAGCATTTAGTGAAACCCTAAATTTATTAGAAGGTGCATATTCAATAGTTATGATCCACAATGATAGTCCTAACAAAATATTTGTAGCTAAAAAATCTAGCCCACTACTATTAGGAATTGGTGATAATGAAATGATTGTTGCATCAGATGTTGTCCCTATTTTAAAATATACTGATAATATAATATACCTACAAGACGGAGATATTGGAATCCTTGAACAAAGAAAATATAGAATAAAAAATTTAGAAAATATTCCTGTAGACAGAAAAATAACAAAATTAAAAATAGACATATCTGAAATTTCAAAAGGAGGGTTCCCTCATTTTATGCTAAAAGAGATATATGAACAATCTAACACCATAAAAAATGCATTTAAAGGGAGAATAGATTATGAAAATGCAACTTCAAAATTTGGAGGATTAAACATATCTGAAAAAGAAATAAAAAATATAGATAGAATAATTCTAGTGGGGTGCGGAACTTCTTGGCATGCAGGATTAATTGGAAAACAATTATTTGAGGATATAGCAAGAGTTTGTACAACAACAGAGCATGCATCTGAATTTAGATATAGAAATCCTGTTTTAAATAAAAATAATCTTGTTATTGCTTTATCCCAAAGTGGAGAAACTGCAGACACAATAGCTGCATTAAAAGAAGCACAAAAATATAATATTAAAACAATTGGGTTAGTAAATGTTGTTGGATCAACAATTTCAAGACTTGTAGACGGTGGAATTTATTTACATTCAGGACAAGAGATAGGTGTAGCATCAACCAAAACATTCACTTCACACTTAACGGTATTATACTTATTAGCAATATATATAGGGAGAATAAAAAAAACAATTGGCAGAAAACAAGCTATAGAAATGATGAAAGAATTAGAAAAATTACCTAGTTTAATAAAAAAAACATATAATGAAAATAACCATATAAGAAAAATTGCAACAAAATATTTCAATAATCCCAATGCAATATATCTAGGAAGAAATTATAATTTTCCAATAGCATTAGAAGGTGCATTGAAACTAAAGGAAATATCATATATTCATGCAGAAGGATATCCTGCTGCAGAAATGAAACATGGCCCAATTGCACTAATAGACCAAAATATGCCAACCATATTTATAGCACCAAATGGAAGATTATACAAAAAGATATTAAGCAATATCGAAGAAGTTAAAAGTAGAAATGGAAAGATTATAGCTATAACTACAAAAGAAAATAATAAATTAGAACAAACAGTAGATGAAATAATATATATACCAAAAACTTCAGAGTATTTAACCCCTATACTGACATCAATACCAACTCAACTATTAGCATATCATATTGCTGTAATGAGGGGATGCGATATTGATAAACCACGAAATCTTGCAAAGTCAGTTACAGTAGAATAACTTAACCTATTCAAGGCCATTTCTTTTTCTTAAAATTTTGAAATATTTATCCTTATAGTCTCTAACTTCATAACCTTTTTTACTTAGACTAGAGAGATATTCCTCATAAATATTATCTGTATAAATTTTGTCTTTTTCAAAATTTAGAAGTTCTTCAAGATTTTCTCTAATATCTTCTGTTAATTCTTTCATTCTAATAAATCAATTTCAATATTAACACCTTCAGGTATAGGGACCCTCATAACTAGTCTAAGAGCTCTTTCATCAACACCCAAATCTATCAATCTTTTATGTATTCTCATCTCATACCTTTCCCACGAAGCTTTACCCTCGCCATCAGGACTTTTCCTAGTAGTAAGTTTTAATTTCTTAGTAGGTAAAGGTATTGGTCCATTAAATTTTACTTTAGTTTTATCAGCAATATCTACAATAGAATCACAAATCTGATTAAGTTTATCTATTTCAGTACTTGCCAAATTTACTCTTGCCTTTTTCATAATAAATATTGCAGAATTAAACCATTTATAAACTTATCTACAACTACTAATCCCAGAAAGATAATTGATTCTTATTACGCTTAGATATAAGGTTATCACTATTTTTTTTTAAATCAACATTATTAAAAAAATCTTCAAGATAATCTTTAGTTCTTCTAGTCTTTTTTAAACCCATACAATCAGACATTAGATTAACTAAAGAGTTTGTATCAGTTTTTGTAGAAGATATTGCACTCCTAAATTCTAGCGGATGAAGAATAGACTTTGGAGATACATTAGAATCTAAATTATAACAGTCTAAAGAACAATATAGGAAACTAGGATCAGAGAGTCTTGTATTATCATATCCATTATAAATACTTATTTTTTCAGCAGGAAATTCATCACAATTTACACAATTTGTTTTAGACACAAAATCATTAACAACTTCTTCAACATAATTAACTCTTTTTTTAAGAGAATCATTCCAAAGATTTGGAGCTATTTTATTATAAAAATAATCAAAATAAAGATAATCAGTTAAAACAACTTGTTCTACAGATCTGCCCCTATACTTTCCAAAAGGTATTGTTTCGACCATCTAAAAGAGAATAAAAAGAATTATATAAAATTTACTAAAAAATAAATAAAAAAAGAAAGCATTAAGCTTTCTTTACTAAATCAGTACACATTCCTGCAGCAACAGTTTGACCAGCATCTCTAATCGCAAATCTTGCCATTTGTGGAATATCTGAATTCTTTTCTACAACTAAAGGTTTGGTAGGTACAACTTTTACAATAGCTACTTCTCCATTCTTTAGCATATCTGGTTTATCTTTAATTGTTTCACCAGTCGCAGGATCTACAGTTTTTACTAATTCTGTAATCTTACACGCAGTTTGATTAGTGTGCATGTGGAAAACAGGAGTATAACCCACTGTAAGAACCGAAGGATGATTTAAAACAACTATTTGTGCAGTAAATTCACTCGCTAAAGTAGGAGGATCACTTGAATGTCCTAAAACATCTCCTCTAGCTATATCTTTCTTTTCTATTCCTCTAACTACAAATCCACAATTATCACCTGGAATAGCCTCATTAATTTCTTCATGATGCATTTCTATAGTTTTAACATCACCACTAACACCTTTTCCATCCCTAGCAGGCATAACTGTAACTTTATCTCCTATTTTCATAGTACCAGTTTCAACTCTTCCTACTGGAACAGTTCCAATACCTTTAATACTATAAACATCTTGTAGTGGAAGTCTTAAAGGTAAACTAGTTGGTCTTTCTGGCTCCTTGAAAACATCTAATTGTTCAAGTAAGGTAGGTCCTGAATACCAAGACATCTTCTCTGACTTCTTAGCAACATTATCTCCTTGCAAAGAACTTGAAGGAATAAATGGTACTTCTGCAGAATCAAATCCAATTTGACCCAACAAAGCAGTCATCCTTTCTTTTGTCTTATTAAACTTATCTTCAGAATAATCAACTGCATCCATCTTATTTACTAATATACACAACTGACCTACACCCAAAGTTTTAGACAAAAATAAATGTTCTTTAGTTTGAGGTTGTACATCTTCATCAGTAGCAGCAACAACTAAAACAGCAGTATCTGCCTGACTTGCACCCGTAATCATATTCTTAATAAAATCTTTATGCCCTGGAGCATCAATTACAGTATATTCAAATTTCTTTGTATTAAATTTCTTATGAGATAGATCTATAGTAACCCCTCTTTCTTGTTCTTCTTTTAAATTATCCATTACAAAAGCGAACTCGAATCCAGCTTTACCTAGTTCTTGTGCTTTATCTTTAAGCTTTCTCATTGCTTGTTCATCTATGTTTCCAGAATCAAACATCAATCTTCCGACTGAAGTAGACTTACCAGCGTCTACGTGACCAATGAAAACAATATTTACGTGTGGTTTTTCCTTTGCCATTATTTTTCCTCCAAATAATAATTATAATTAAAAATTTGAGATTTAGACAGTTTAAAAAGCTTTCGCTGAATTATGCGTTTTCGCTAAGTCCTTTTCTTGTTCTTATCTGCTGAATAATCTTAGTTTGTAATGATTTGGGTAACTTTTCAAACATTTGATCTACTAAAAATTGACTACCTCTTCCTGAAGTTGCTGATCTTATATCTGAAGCTAATCCAAACATTTCACCAACTGGCATTTTAGCTTTAGCAGTAATATGATCTCCTTCCTGGTCAACATTTAGTAATTGACCTCTTTTATTTTGAACTAATGCAGATAAATCTCCTAAAAATTCTGCTGGACTTTCTATTTGAATTATTTGTACAGGCTCCAAGATATATGCAGATGCACCATCCATTGACGCCTTTATAGCCTCCCTAACTGCAGGATAAACCTGAGCAGGACCCCTATGAATAGCATCTTCATGTAATTTAAGATCTTTAATTCTAATTAATAGATTTGAACAAGGCTCTCTAGCTAAAGGACCTGCATCTATAACTTGCTCAACAGCATCCATAATCATCTCTATAACTTCACCTATGTAAACGATACCCCTAGTATCATCAATCAACATATTCCCTTTGTATAATTCCCTAACTCTTTTTGCTTCTTTTGTATCCATCCCCAATCCAACTAAAGTTTCAACAACTGATTTATCTTTTTTCTTAATTCTATTCTCGGGTAACTTTCCCTCTTTCATTGCATTAGCATATTTTTCTTCTAAAGGTTCAACAGTAATAAAAAATTTGTTATGTTTATTTGGACTTTTTCCTTCAACTTGAGGACCCAAATTATTAACAGACTCCCTATACACAACTATAGGTGGAGAAGTTTGTACATCTAATCCTTTCTCACTTTTAATCCTATTCTCTATAATCTCTAAATGTAATTCTCCCATACCATGCATTAAATTTTCTCCAGTTTCTTCATTAATTTCAATCTTGATACTTGGATCTTCTTTGCCTATTTGTTTTAATATTTCAATTAACTTAGCTAAATCTGAAGCTTTTTTAGCTTCAATAGATTTAGTAATTACTGGTTCAAAAACATGTTTAATAGCTTCAAAAGGTTCCATTGGTTCTGTAGATATTGTTTCTCCTGCAAACGTATCCTTTAAACCTACAATACCAATTATATTTCCTGAAGGAATCTCATCAAAAGATACCCTTTGCGAACCCTTATACACTGAAACTTGTTGCACTCTAATCTTCCTTTTCCCTGCATTTAAATATAATTCCTGACCTTGTTTAACTGTTCCAGAAAATAATCTACCAGCAGAAATTTCTCCAGCGTGTTTATCTATAACAATTTTAGTAACCACAAAAGCAACAGGGCCATTTGGGTCTCCTACAAGCAAGGATTTACCAACACCATCTTCTAAATCTCCATGCCAGATATTAGGAATTCTATACTTTTGAGCTTCAGTAGGATTAGGATGATGTTTAACTACTGAATCTAAAACAACCTCATGGATTGGAGCTTTTTTAACTAATCCTTTCCATTCATCATTTTCATAAGCATCAATGATATCTTTAAAACCTAATTCCTTTTTTTGCATATAAGGTAAACTTAAAGCCCAATTATGGAATGCAGAACCAAAACATACACTACCATCTTGAACATTAACAAGCCAATCTTCTTTAAAATTATCTGGGGCCATAGATCTAATTAATTTATTAATATGGTTGATAATCTTAACAAATCTTGCTTGCATTTCATCAGGAGTTAACTTAACTTCCCTAATTAACCTATCAACCTTATTTATGAACAATACTGGCTTAACATATTCTTTTAATGCTTGTTTAAGAACAATCTCTGTCTGAGGCATTATTCCCTCAACAGCATCACAAAGAACTATTGCACCATCAACAGCCCTCATAGCCCTAGTAACATCTCCTCCAAAATCAACATGTCCAGGAGTATCAATTAAATTAATCAAATGATCTTCTCCACCCACTTTATGAACCATACTCACATTAGCAGAATCAATCGTAATACCTCTCTCGGCTTCATCAGCATGAAAATCTAAAGCAAGTTGTTTTCCTGCTAACTCTTCAGAAATCATACCTGCACCAGAAAGTAAATTATCTGAAAAAGTTGTCTTACCGTGGTCAATATGGGCACATATGGCAATATTCCTAATTTTATTAGGGACCTTCATTATGTCCTTAATTTTTTCCGTAGTCTTATCTACCATGTTAATCTCCAGAAAGCACATTATTTATAAACTTTTGGTAATAAATTTATTAAAATGTATTTTAGCGATACAGAAATAGAACATTTATTGAAAGGAGGCTTAGCAGTATCACTAGCTTTTGCTATATTACTATCTAATGGAAAAATATTTTCACCTGAATTTGGATCAATGTTTATTATTTCTATAATTGCTGTAGGAAGTGGTTTTCTACTCCATGAACTAGGACATAAATATTTTGCACAAAAATATAATTGTTTTGCAGAGTTTAGATCATTTGATTTTATGTTAATCTTAGCAATATTTATGAGTTTTTTTGGATTCATTTTTGCAGCGCCAGGTGCAGTTATGATCCAAGGATATTTAACAAGGGAAAAAAATGGAAAAATTAGCTTAGCAGGACCTGCAATAAATATATTATTATCTTTAATATTCTTAGGATTATTTTTCTTAACTATAACTTATAACATAACAGGAATATTATCTAACTTATCAATGTATGGTGCCTTAATAAATTCATGGTTAGCTGTATTTAATTTAATCCCAGTATGGAACTTAGATGGAAAAAAGGTATTAGACTGGAATAAAAAAATATATTTTGTAAGCATGGCAATAGCAATAACAATGTTAGTAATAACTATGAATATAACTGGATTCTAAGCTAACTTAATTATCTAGAAGCATCAGCCTGTCTTTCTAATTCTAATTTTTTAGATAAAGCATTACTACTATTAGTATCTAATTCAAAACATCCCAATATTTCACTTGATAATGTGTCTGCAATTTTAGCCTTAGAGTTAAAGGATTTAGAATATGCCCCCCAAACCATAAATCTTAGAGCAAGATCTATTCTCCTCAAGGGAGATATCTCTACAGCCTTAGAATACCTTGCACCACCATATTCAATACCTGTAACTTCTTCCCTAGGGGAAGCATTTTCAACTGCCTTAACAAATACTTCGATAGGATTTTTTCCTGTCTTTTTCTCAATATTATTAAAAGCAGTTAAAACAATTGACTGAACATTTAATGATTTTCCAGTATTTCTTCCAGAAGTTCTTTTATGTTTGTGTTTTTTTGAATGGCCTGGAACCATTAATTTATTCATTAATCTTTCAACAAGATGTGTTTTTTGAGCCCAAACTCTTTGACCCCTTGCATTTTTTCCACCAGTCCTTGGAATAAGAACTTGAGGCAAATAAACATATGGTCTAAGTGCTTCTTCTTGAACACTAATACTTTCTGTATTCCATTTATTAAATAATTTCATCTTCTACCCTTTTCTATCTTACCTGAAAGTAATGCCTTAAGTGACTGATCATTAACTTTTAATACTTGCCACCTAATACCTGAAAGATCTCCTTTTGACCTACCTTTTGCACCACCTATACACTCAACAATAACATTATCGTGTTCATCTATAAATTTAATTGCATTATTTCCCGGTACAAATGCAGTTATTCTTCTATTATTTTTTACTAATTGACACTTTATACATTTTCTCAATGCAGAATTTGGTTGTTTAGCTTCAATCTGAACCTTTTCAAGAACAATAGCATTAGCTTGATGACTTGCACTAAGTGGATCAGATTTCTTCTTTAAACCTAATGCCCTTTTAGTGAAATACTGATCATTCCATTTAAACTTCTTTCTAGAACTTTTCAATTTTCTTCCTGCTCCAAGTCCTTTTGATTTTTTTGCCATATTACAAAACCCTTACTTCTTTTATCTTGAAATAATAATCCATTATTTTCTTTATATTATTAAGATTGTGACCATTTCTTCCGATCAATATTCCTTTATCTTTGGCAGTCTTAACCTTTAGATTTATAACATTATCGGAAAAGTTTACACTTTCTATTGCTATCGGGGAAGCAAAACTATTTATAAACTTAACTGGATCAGGATTATATTCAACTATTTTTATTTTTTTATTAATAAGCCTAGTAATCTTTTGTACATTAAATGCATTCTTGCCTACTGCCTTACGACCTTGACCAGTTTCTACAATAAAAACTAACCGGTTATCATAAAAACAATTTTTTACCTTAGTTTTAGTAATTTTCTCAAAAAGATTAATATATTGGATTAACTCTAAATTTAATTTCATTTTAGGAATAGCAACAATTTATAGAAAAAGGCTTTTTACAAGTAGAACCCAACTCTTCATTAGTTTGATCTAACTCATTTAATTCTACACCAGAAATATCACAATATTTTTTTATTTGTTTTCTAAGATCTTCTGGACAGTTCTTAGCTAAAAAAACACTTTTAGCTTTTCCATTTTTCAAAGCTTTAAGAGTAACTTCAGTACCTATTACAATTTTTCCTTTCTTTAATGCATCTAATAAATTCATTTTTTATCTTTTTTTACAATTAAACCTGGTAATCCTGTACCTAATGGAACTGGATTATTGATTATAACATTTTCTATAACACTATTAAGAGTATCAACCTCGCCAATAAGACTTGCATTCCTAATATGTTTCAAAGGTGTTTCAAAACTTGCCCTAGCAAGAACTGACTCCTTCTCTCCACCAATTCCACCCCTTGTAATTCCTTTAATCTCTCCTGTGTTAGTCATAAGATCTGCCAAAAACATAGTATGCCTTATATCAATATCTAAACCTTGATTCTGTATAACTGAAACTGCCTCATTAATTATAGCTTGTCTTGCAGCTTCAACTCCTAAAACTTTAAATATTTCATGAATATCATTAGACGTTACAGTTTTACTATCAACTTCTTTCATATCTAATACTTCTTTCAAATTAGTTCCTGCACATAATATAACAAATTTATTTTCTTTTTTAGTAGGTAAAACTTGAGTTACTCCCTTTACTCCCCTTATTATTGTATCTTTAGATTTTTCTCTTAATTTATACAAGCTAGTTAAATCTATCTCAGTAGAATCAGATTCTCTTAATAGTAATCCATTTTTAGTTTCCTTTACATTAACTCCTTTCAATTTTTCAGTTAAACTATCTACAATTTGTTTTTGAGTAAACCCATAATCCTTTACTCTTTTCTGATCAAGAACAACTTCAACACAACCCCTTAACATATTCAAAGAGAATGTATCACTTATTTCTTTTAGAGTTATTTCTTTAATAAAACTAGCAATCTTTCTTATAGTCTTCTCATCTTTTGTATATTCTGATTTTAAATAAACACTCATTGAGGGGGTAGAAGGAATTTTTCTTGCATCAAAAATCTCAATTAACCTGGGCAAACCCCTTGTTACCTGCATCTCAGCAACTCCTGCCATATGAAATACATTAAGTGTCATCTGAGTACCTGGTTCTCCAAAACTTTCTGCAGTAACTATACCTATTGATTCTCCTGGAGTAATTAATGATTTCTCATATTCTACTTTAGCCATATCTAAGGCTTTAGTAATCTGGTTAGAGTTTAACTTCTGTTTTTCAGACTCTTCTTTAAGATCTGATAAAACTTTTCGTGGTAAAAACTTCTTATATTTATTATATATGTCACTCATTTACCTTTCACCTGTCTAACAATTCCTTTAACATTAATTGAACCACCATAACTTTTTGCAACATCAATACCATCATCACCATACTTAAATTGTATGATTTTCTTTTTTGCATCCCTTACTGTACTATCGTACTCAACCCTCATATCTTGTAAGGCATTTGATAATCTCCTATACAAATATCCTGACTTTGGGGTTCTAAGAGCAGTATCCATTAAAGCATCTCTTCCTGTCATTGCACTGAAAAAATATTCATGAGGGGCCATACCTTTTTTATAACCCTTATCCACAAAACCTCTAGCCTGAGGACTTAAATCTCCTTCTTTAAACATAGATAAGGCTCTTCCATTATAGCCTCCTTCAACCCTTTTGCCACCTATAGCTTGTTGTCCAACTACTGAAGACATCATAGCAAGATTTAGAAGATTTCCCTTTGCACCAGAACCTGCCATAATTAATATATTATTATCTTCTCTAATAACTGAAGATACATGGTCTCCAACTTTATCCCTAACTTTGTTAAGAACTTCTGATATTTTTAATTCTAATGACTCTTCAAGAGTATTACCTGGTAACGCTTCAAGTTTTCCATTATGATACTGGTCAATTAATTTATAGACTTTTTTCTTAGCATCATCAATTAATTCTTCATTCTTTTTAGCAGTAGCTTTAGGAATATCTGTATCTGCAATTGAAATAGTAAACCCTATACCTAACAAACTAGATACTCCAAGTCTAAACACCTGACTCATAAACTCAATACCTAAATCCTCACCATATTTTGAATAAATTGCTCTAGTCAATCCTCCTTTTTCTTCACCAATTGAACCTCTATCGATTATCCCTTCCATAAGTTTTCCTTTCTTAACTATGACTGTATCTCCTGATTTAGTTTCACCAACATAATCCAAATCATCTGGAAGAATAACACTAAATACTTCTCTACCAGTTACCTTATTACCAAACTTAGAAATTTTATCTAGATTATCTATACCTGCAGACATTAAAAGATTGATAGCATCTTTTTTACTTAATTCTAAACTTTTAGTTAATAAATACATTCCAGTAACAGCATCCTCAATAGAACCTATAACATTAAGACCATTCTTTGGAGTTATAATATGTCTTTGGACACTCATAAGAACTTCTGCTTCTGCCCTAGCTTCCTCTGTTTGAGGAATATGTAAATTCATTTCATCACCATCAAAATCAGCATTATACGGTGTACAAACAGCAGGATTTAATCTAAAACTTCTTCCAGGAAGAATTCTAACCTTATGACACATTATGCTCATCCTATGAAGACTTGGTTGTCTATTGAATATAGAAACATCACCATCTAAAAGATGTCTTTCTACAACGTAACCATTATCTAACTCATCTAATAAAACTTGTTTTGTTTCTTCAGTTATTCTTTTTTTCTTACCATCTGGCCTAACAATATAATTTGCACCAGGATAACCAGTCGGACCAATATTAACAAATTCTTCTAACCATTTCTTGTTCCACTCATTAACTTTTTCTGGAACTGTTAACTCCTTAGCAACTCTCATTGGAACACCCACTTCATTAAATTTAATCTTTGGATCAGGACTAATAACTGTCCTAGCAGAATAATTAACTCTTTTACCAGCAAGATTATGCCTAAATCTTCCTTCCTTACTTTTAATTCTCTCAGCTAATGTTTTTAGAGGTTGACCAGATCTATGTCTTGCAACAGGAAGTTGCGCAACATCATTATCAAAAAAAGTCGTAATATGATATTGTAATAAATCCCAAAGATCTTCTATAATTATTTCTGGTGCACCTGCATTAATATTCTCAAATAATCTTTGATTGATCCTAACAATATCACTTAATTTATGAGTAAGATCATCTTCACTTCTTTCACCACTCTCTAAAGTAATACTTGGCCTTAAGGTAACTGGAGGAACTAAAAAAATATTTACTACCATTGATTCAGGTCTAGAACGTTCAGGATTTATCCCTAATAACCTTAAATCCTCTTCAGTAAGAACCTCAAATCTTGATTTTATTTCAATAGGAGTAAGTCTTTTATTATCTTCTAGTATAGTATAAGGTTTTTCTAAAGTAACTTTTTTTTGTTTACAGCTACAATGAGGACAAAGTTTAATATTTTTAAGAGAAGTAATAAATTTAGAATTTGCTTTAGCTATTTCCTTCTTTCTATCTTCTTTCTTTAAGGCATCTATTTTAGCAATATGCTTTGAAATCTTTTTATCATCGGCTAAAACTCTTGCACAATCTCTACAACTTACTTTTAAAAGATTGATTATAACATCAATATATTCTATATGTAAAATTGGTCTTGCTAGATCCATATGACCAAAATGACCTATGCACTCTTTTAATTTTCCACCACAAGTTTTACATCTTAAACCAGGATCAATAACACCCATCCTAACATCCATAAGACCACCATCAACAGGATATCCTTCAACATCATATAACTCAGGAGTTACAACCTTAGCAACAGAAAGCTTTTTTATTTCAGATTTAGAAAGTAATCCAAATTCTATTGAATCCAATTTTTTATTAGCTATATTATTATTCATTTTCAAAATTTATCCTTTAATCTTACTTTTGGATCTATCATCAAAGATTTCATTTCATCTAACAATAACTTAAAAGCATAACTTAACTCAACAGTATGAATATTTGAGTTAGAACCACACCTTAGACAATGTGCCTTATTTTTATAACTATCATATACTGCAAAAATACCACAATCTTCACAAACATAAAACAAAGTTTTATCTGAATCAAATCGCTCCTTTAATAAATTTGAAGCACCATGAGCAACAAGACAATCTTTCTCCATCTCCCCAACTCTTAATCCTCCACCCATCACTCTACCTTCAACAGGTTGCCTTGTAAGTAATTGGATTCTACCTGATGCTCTGGCATGCAATTTACTTGCAACCATATGTTTAAGTTTAAGATAATACATATTTCCAACATAAATTCTAGCTTTAAACATCTTACCGGTCAATGGATTATAAAATCTTTCAGTACCATCCTCTTTAAATCCTCTTTCAAGTAACATACCTCTTAAATCAGACTCTGATGGAGAATCAAAAGTAGTTGCATCTATCTGGGAACCAGATAAAGAACCAGCTTTCCCAGCTAAAGATTCTAAAAGGTGAGAAACAGTCATTCTTGAAGGTATACTATGTGGTGAAAAAATTATATCTGGAGTTATCCCTCTTGAACTAAATGGCATATCTTGGTGAGGAACTAATAAACCAATAACCCCTTTCTGACCATGCCTTGAAGCAAATTTATCTCCAATCTCAGGTACCCTATGTGATCTTAATCTAACTCTAACTAATTTATTCCCATCCTCATTTTCTGTAACTATTACATCATCTACAGTTCCTTTAATTCCTTCCCCTATAGCTATTGAACTTTCCCTTCTAGTACTAGAAGTGACACTAAATTTCTCAAAATTACCTAAAAACCTAGGAGGACTAGTTTTACCTATAATAACATCATCAGTACCAATATTTGCACCATTAAAAACAATACCATCATCTTCTAATTTTTTGTATTCAAGTTCTGAACGATAACCTTTAACTTCTTTATCAGGAATTCCAATATCATCGGTCAAACCTCCAGAATATCTACGTTCAACCATTGAATATGGCTTAAAGAAATGTGATCTAGCAATGCCTCTTTCAACACTACCTCTATTTAATATTATTGCATCCTGCATGTTATACCCTTCATAACTCATAACTGCAACAGTAAAATTCTGACCACAAGGATGTTCATCATATTTGAAAACATCATGCATGAATGACTTTATAATTGGCTTTTGAGGATAATGTAAAAAACTTGCATCAGTATCAAATCTTAAAGGAAAATTTGTTGCATATAACCCTAAAGACTGTTTTTGAATTTTTGAACCTCTAATCAATCTTGAGGAAGAACCAAAATTTGAAAATGGAACTAAAGATGTACAAACACCCAATATTGTAACAGGACTTATCTCTAAATGTGTATGTTCTTTATTTAGATCTTCTTCATTCAATGCGACATAACAATTTTCTTCTTCACCAGCATCAACATACTCAATGATTCCTTGATCAACTAAATCGTTCCACTTAAGATTCCCTTCTTTAATTAAATCAATCTTTTCTTTATCTAGTTTTGAAATACCCTTTTCAACTATTATTAAAGGTCTTCTACATCTTCCTTTTTTAGAATCAATAAATATTTCATCAAACTCTTTATTATAATTTAAGTTTATAGAATCTGGCAATTCTCCTTTTCTTCTTTTTACCTTAAACTCATTCAAAAAAGTATCCTTATCTGCAACAGTTCCAATAAACTTTTCATCTAAATAAACATCAACCATTTTTAATCAGCAGAATCTAAGCCTACCCCCTCTAAAATTTTTCTTACCTTCTCTTCTGGACATTGTAAAGTAGTTATCTTAGATAACAAAGAAAGATTTTTTCTCAAACCAATAGGGGTCCCTTCTGGAGTCTCAACAGGGCACAACCTTCCCCAATGAGTACTATGTAAGGCCCTAGCCTCAAAATTTTCTTGAGTAGAAGTTAAAAGACTAACTACTCTTTGAAGATGAGAAATTGTATCTATAAAATTTGTCCTTGCCATATTTTGACTTATTCCTTTTCTTCCAGCAGGCCAAGTACCTGTAGCTATAGAACTCTTTATTCTTTGAGTCAACAATTGATCCCTTATTATTATCCTAATAGAACTAAACTTTCCTCTTTTAACAAGTCTCTGAAAATTATATAATATATCTTGAACTAAAGAGTTTACATTAACTCTAAACAAATCTTCTAAAAGGTCACCAGATAGTTTCAATCTTTTGTTGGTATAATGATCTTGATTTTGTGGTTTTTTACCTTCTGAAGAAATCATTAAATATCTTTTAATCAATTTACAAATATTTTGTGCCTTTATAGTCCTAGCTTTAGATGTTGCACCTAGGTGGGGAAGTAAATATTTATCTAACTGTTCAAGTATTCTTTCATGTTTGAACTCTTTTTGAGTTATTCCTGTTTGTTTAGCTAAAAAATCTAATGCAGAATTTTGATCCTTCAAATCAACATTATTATATAAATTAACAAGAATATCATCTTGTTCTCCCTTTAATGAAATAAGTTTCATAATTTCCTTATCTGAAGATAATCCTAAGGCCTTAATTACAGAAACTATTGGAACTCTCTTAAACCTACTAAAACTAAAATAAATAACTCCATCTTTCATCTGCTCAATTGTGTGAGGGATTCTATAATTACCTTTTTCAGAAAAAAGCTTGCCTACTTTCTTACTTGGCCCTGTTTTCATATTTTTAATAAATAATTTATTAGAAGCTAAATCCTCAACAATAATAAAAGTCCTTTCATTTCCATTAATAATAAAATATCCTCCATGGTCACCAGGGTCCTCACCATTTTTAACTAAATCTTCCTTACTAACACCTTTAAGATGACAATTGCTAGACTTAAGCATAATTGGTATTTTACAAATCTGGGAAGTGAAAGATTCTCTTTGAACATCATTTATATGTGCACTAACTTCCAAAAAAATTGGAGCAGAATATGTTAATTGACGTAATCTTGATTCCATTGGATATATAGGACGTTTAGAACCATCTGCCTCAACAACTTCAGGTTTACCGATATGAACCTTACCTAATTTTATCTTAAAATTTTCATATTCTTGAGGTATAATTGTAGGGACTATATCTCCAACATCATCTACAATTTTTTGTAATCCTTTTTCTAAAAACTGATTAAATGAATTTATATCTTGTTCTACAAAAGAATGGTCTTCAAAATAATTTGATATTACTTCTTTATATCCTTTAACCATGAACTACCACCCTATAAAATTGACTTTGAACATTTGTCTCGCTACTTCTTGTAATTTCAATAATATCTCCAACCTCTGGTTTAAGATTTTGTATAGCTGCATCACTTAAAAGAATCATTGGAAACTGATTTAAAGAAAGATTATATTTTTTTAGAATATCTTGTTTTTCTTCTGGACCAAGTTTTGAATGTTTGGAAACAAGCCCATGTTTTAATATATCAAATTCTACCATTTTTTCTTTATTTATAATATGTATATGGACCGGACGGGACTTTCAACGAAAATAAAATATTTTCATTTTTGAACCCGCGACCCCTTGGTTAAAAGCCAAGTGCTCTACCAAGCTGAGCTACCAGTCCATAGCCCATATACACGCCCTGGCCGGGAATTGAACCCGGGTCAAGGCCGCGACAGGGCCTTATGATAACCACTACACCACCAAGGCAACATAGTTCCCACTAAAACACTAAAACTGAAATTAAAATTTCATGGCCATTTTTGAGGTATAGGAGAATCTTACGTGCATTACAAGTTGGGAAAATAGGACGTTTATAAACTTTTTGGTAAAACCAAAATTCATTAAGTTTATATTTTTAAAACTTTTTACAAAAACATGTCAAAAACTATTATTTTAGAAGAAATAGACTTTAAAGAAATAAAAAAAATAATAAAATCTGGTAAGATTATAGTATACCCTACAGATATAGGATACTGTATTGGGTGCAATGTATCAAATGAAACAAATATAAATTACATTAAAAAAATAATTAGCATAAATGAAGAATCATACATATCTGTTATCGCACCTTCAAAGAGTTGGGTATATAAAAATTTCAAAATAGAAAACAAAAATTATATAAAAAAATTACCCGGACCATTTACTTTTGCATTAAAATTAAAAAGAAAAAATATATTGAAAAATATAAAAAGAAATAAAGGAAAAATAATGATAAAAATACCAGACCATAAATTCTATAAAATAATTCAAAAAGTTGGAGTCCCAATAATAAATATAGAATTAAAAAATAAATTTAATATAATAGATCCTAAATTTATTCCAAAAAAAATAAAAAGAAAATCAGACATATTAATAGATGCAGGATATATAAGAAAATCTCCATCTGCAACCATAGATCTTAGTAGTAAAATAGCATCTATCATTGGAAGATAATATTTATATATTTATGAAGATTAACAAATTTATGATAAATATAAAATTTCTTAATTATTCTATAATAATAATTCTATTTTTAACAATTCCTTATGCTAGTCCTGAGTTAATATCTTCTGAATTTAACCATATAACTCCCTTAATAATTGGTAATTCTAACGAGGCAACATATAGTTTTGAAATAAAGAATAATCAAGATCATAAAGATAGATTCTCTATTTCTACCTCTGAAGAATATTGGTCTTGGTCTATAAACATAAATCCATCAGTAGTAGAGGTAAACAAAAAATCTGAAGATAATTTTTTATTAAAAATAAAGCCAACTTTGATAAAAGAACCTGGAGAATATATAATCCCCATAAAAATAAAATCAATAAACAATGAATCACTATTTATTGAAAAAGAAATAAGATTAAATATAACTTCATATGAGGATGCAATAAATTATTCTTTAGATAACCTTGGAATCATAAATCCTAATGAAGAAACACTGTTTAAGGTAAATTTGGAAAATAATTATAACCTAGATATTAAAGATCTAAGATTAGTTTTGGAAAGTGAATTTTTTTTAGAAACACAAGAAATAAATTTAAGTAAACTTGAAAAAACCAAAAAGAATTTTTTAGTTAAATTCGATGGAGATATCAATAAAGGTGAACACCATATCTTGATTAAAATTTATTCTAAAGAAAATTTAATACTTGTAAAAGAAGAACATATTGAGATAGGAGATTTTCCAAACTTAGAAGGATATGAAATGCCTAAACAAAGTTTCTTATTTAGTTCAGAAACAATAGTGAAAAGAAATAATGGTAATTCAATCGTTCATGAGACTTACTCTAAAGAATTAACAACAATTGAAAATTTTATAACTACTACTTCCGAACCTAGTTCGAAGATAAGGGAAGGAAATAAATACATACTAACTTGGGAATTTTATCTAAGTCCTGGAGAAAGTAAAACAATAGTAATAGAAAAAGATTATAGAAAAATAGTATCATTGTTAATTATTTTTATAGTATTATTAGGACTAGTGTATTCATATAAGAAAAAAGAAATAATAATAAAAAAAGATATATTATCTATAAAACAATCTAAAGATGGTGTTCTAAGTATGGACATAGTGGTCAGCCTTAAAAATAAATCAAGGAGAGATATAAAGAACTTAAAACTATTAGATAAAATTGGACACCTTGTAGATAGTCCTTCTCATTTTGGAAGTAAAGAGCCAAAAATAATAAAATCTAATGAAAATGCTCAAATGTTATGGTATATTCCAATATTAAAAGGAAAATCAAACTTTGTAGTTTCATATAACGTAAAAATAAAACATGATAGGATAAGTAATTTAATAATCCCTAAAGCAGTATCAAAATATTTAAAAATTGGAAGAAAAAAGATAGTATATTCAAATAGGATAAAACCATTCTTAAAATGAAAAATAAAAAAGATATAATTAATGGGTACGAAATCTTGGAAATAAAACTAAAAAATAATTATAGTTTAGGTGAAGAGATTAGTTTATACAACTTAAAAGGAGAAGTTATGGCAAAACATGAAAATCTATACCATATAAGGATCAATGGTTTTGGGAATAAGGAAAAAGTGTTAATTAAAGATAATAGAGATAGTGTAATAAACTTATACCTTGAAGCATTTAAAAAATATCCAGTTGGTAAATTTAATGAACTTAGTAATAAAAGAAATAACTTTATTGACAAAGAGCTAGACAGACTTCTTCTAGAAAATGATATATAACTAGTACTATAGTTAGATTTATAAAATAAAAGATTTTGTTTTT
>CAYPAI010000007.1:18827-21262 GCA_964408705.1 Candidatus Woesearchaeota archaeon | reverse complement strand
TACAAACTTTTCTAAAGACTCAATATCGTCATGGATATCTGAAGCTATGTATAATTTTTTCATTTCAATTTTTACCTTACATTCCTTTAGAGACAAGATATGCTCCAAAAACTAAACCATAAATTGCACTATACTTCATTCTCCTAAGAACTCTTTCCCTTGAATAAAGAATAGATTTAAGTTTATTCTTAGAAGGATCCAATGCTAAACTAAAAGGTTTAAAATTTAATATTTTAAATTTACCAGTATTTTTTACACTGTTATATTCTACCCAGTTTAAAACACCTAGCCCTACTATCATCATTCCAACTGACATTTATTTTCCCCCATTTTATACTATTGTTACTTATTAGTGATAAATAACTAAATCTAGTTATATATAAGCCTTTCTACAAGTTATTAAAACAATAATAGAAACAATTTTATGTAAAAAAAATTATAAGATAAAAGAGATGTTAAAAGTTAAAGAAATCATAAAATTACAAAAAGGATTAGAACTATTACTAAAAAAAGAAATATCTCTACGAAAATTTAAGGGATTATATGAACCAGATAAAAAAAGAATAATAATTTTTTATTCAAATATTAATAATAAAAAAGACTTAGACCTAACTTTATTACATGAGTTTGTACATGCAAGAGATGATATTTGTTATTCAAATATTTATTACATAAATGATATTGAAGATTATGAAAAATCAACAGAAAAAGAAGCAATAAAAACCTATAATAAAAAACCACATATCCTTAAACTAATCAAAGATATTTATGACATAAAATATAAGATTTAGGTTATAAATTTAATAACTGATAAAAAAATCCTAAAGTAAATATTACTATTAAAAATAAACCTAATAGTTTTTGTTTACCTAAATCATACTCAGGAATACGTCCACCTTTCTTTTTTGCTATCCAAAACATCAAAACAATAAGTACACCATCTATGCCTCCTGCCAAGGCCCCAGTAATTCCTATCACTTTAATAAAACTTGAAGCACCAGATAAAAATATAATTAAAGGTACAAAAACAGTCAAAGCCCAAGATAAAAATTTATTCATTTTATAATCATACATATATATTTCTTTCATAGCTAAACCTAAAGTTAAAAAAGAAGTAAACATTGCAACAGCCGCAAATAAATTACCTAAAATTAATGCAAACGAACCTAATGATTCACCCAGACCAACTGTTGCAATCTCGGTAGTATTAATTCCTGTGACTCCTATGACTATAAATGCAAAAATAACATATGCTAAGACAGGGATTAAAGACCCTATAATTATACTTTTTTTCATAGCTGTTTTGTCTTTAATCAAACATTCTTTCATTTCAGGTATTGCTGCACCCCCTACAAATGAAAATAATATCACCCCATAAGGAATAAAAAAATTAATCAAACTAAACTCTGAATAAAGATTAGTAAAATTAAATTTTCCACTAAAAAATGCAAATAAAGAAATGAGTAAAACCAAACCAAGAACTATTGAAACAAGAAATCCTTCAGATTTACTTATAGACTTTATTCCCTTATGTACTAAAAATGAAGCAATAATAAAAAATCCTAACGAAAATAATAAAGGTTCTCCTCCAAATATAGCAGATAATGATCTTCCTTCACCTATTAGATAAGCAATCAAAGCACCATAAATACCAAAGATCATTGAAAGCATAAACACTCTTTTCCCCCATATTCCTAAATATTTTTCAGCATAACCAGGTAATTGATGATTCCCAGGAGTCCTCAAAACAATTTCACCAATAAATAAATTCAAAAATAATACTGCCAATCCTAATACTAATATGCTTAATAACCCGACTAAAAAACCTGCTTGAGCAATTACATAAGGAATACCTAACACTCCTGCACCAATGACTGTGCCACATAACATTGCAATCGCCCTAGGTACATTTTTATCCATAACAAAAAATATTATAAAATTTATTTAAATAATTTTCTCTTAATCTCTTTTCCTATGCACTAAATAATATACTACTGAAGAAAAGATTGCCGTTATAAATAAGAAAAATAGCATAAAAATTAGTAAATTTGAATTTTTGTTTATTATCTCTATATTAGACACCGAAACTACTCCGGACCTATTATCTGAAAAATATGCCCTGGCTTTAACAACATAACTACCATAAGAAATATCATCTGGAATTTCTATAATTGAAGTATTATAATAAAAATCTTCCACATATAAATTAAGTGTAATTAAACTAAACTCATTCTGTAGTCCTTCATCAAAAATACCCATATCTAAAAAAATATTATTATCTTGAGAAGATTTAGAGATATTTACATTAACTTCTAACTCTCCCCCTTTAACAACTTCCTCCTCGATCAAAAATATATTTAAACTTAAACTTTCTACACTCTCATTTTCAAATAAGTCTATTTCAGGATCTTCTTCAAGAGGGATATCTTCTTGAT
>CAYPAI010000007.1:0-18727 GCA_964408705.1 Candidatus Woesearchaeota archaeon | reverse complement strand
CTTCTTCTTGATCTTCTTCTTGATCTTCTTCTTGATCTTCTTCTTGATCTTCTTCTTGATCTTCTTCACTTGGATCATAATCACAACTTCCATCATCCAATATTGCATCAGGATCATAGTTATTAGCAGTAGAGTTAGTACATCCATGCCCAGGACCTAAATAAATAGTATAATCTCCACCTTCAGGCCAATCGTCAGGACAAGCTAAAACATTCGAAAATAAATTTCCCCCTCCAGAACTAAAATTACCATAACACTCAAAATCATAACCTAGATTCAAAAAAGAGAATACCTCATTTATAGAGTTATTTTCAGCAAAAGAACTTAAATAAATCCCCATACCATTATCATAAACTAAATTATTATCCAAATAGTTGTAGCTAGCATTATCTAAACTAATCCCAATCTCATTATAAAATATATAATTATCAGATAACTCGTTATTCCTTGAATCATAATCTAAATCAACACCTGTAACCTCGTTCTCCATAACATGATTATTATTAAAATTATTAAAGGATGAATTGATTAAGCCTACACCATGAAGAGTATTATTAAAAATAGTATTATCAATCAATGATACATTTTGAGAATTAGTTAAATGTATTCCACTATATTCATTATCTCTAATTGTATTGTTTTGAAAAAGATTATATGCTAAATTCTCAGACATAATCCCTCTTTGTGAATTTGAAAATATATTATTACTAATAAAAGTATTATTTACGATTCTTCCTTGAAGAAGAAACCCGTCTGCTTTATTATCATAAACCTGATTTTCTACTATCCAATTATTTTTAGGAGAATTAGAAAGATCTGTACCCTCTAAAACCATACCATAATTATTTCCTGCAAAAATATTAGTCTGAAAAATATTATTATAAGAATATTGAGAAACTGTTAATCCAACATAATCATTATCTGAAATAGTGTTATAGGTAAAGTTACTATTAGAAACACTCCATAAATTAATACCATGGTTCCATCCAGCAATATAACAATTAATTACAGTTATATTTTCTAAATACTCTAAATTTAATCCTGTACCTTGTTTATCTCCCAATACAGGATTTAATCCTTGTTCATCACAATCTATAACTTGATTATCTATTAATCCTGTAAATGGAGAATCCTCATAGTTGTAAACCCACAACTGAGTATCTCTATAATTATCTGTAAGATAATATTCTCCAGGAACACTTGAAATTACAAAAGAAAGATTATTATAAAACAAGTCAGTAAAGTTATAACTAACATTAACTTCTAAACTTTCCCCAGCCCCAATACTTTCTATTTCAAATTGCTCAATAAGATTATTAAAAATACTAAAATTAAGTGTTATATCGCTCTCATTAAATAAGCCTTGATTACTTACATTTAGCTTTATTGTAGTATTTTGGTCAACTAAAGAAGGATTAGCTTCAATCGAAGTTATAGCTAAACTATGTTCTATTGATGAAAGCATAACTCCTAAAAATGAATTAATTCTTCCAGTTCCTAATTGATTTAAATAGTTCTGATTAAATGAATCAATATTATCTACAGAAGATTTTAATTGATTATTTACTTGATAATTAGTATAATTCAGATTATGGGACCATATTAGACCAGCAAGACCTGAGACAAAAGGGGTAGCCATACTCGTACCAGAAGCAACATAATACTCCCCTTCAGAATTAAGATTTCCCATCCCATCAAATATAAAATCTCCACACAAAGAAGGATTTTCATCACAATACATGTCAGTATTATTAGCTCTTAATGACAAAATTTTGGTTCCTGGTGCCGATACATCTATATTTGGTCCGTAATTAGAAAATGAAGATTTTTGATCAAAGCTATCTGTAGATGCAACAACTAAAATATTTTCAGAACCATCTTCCATAGATTGTGGACTATAGTAAATCTGACTCATATCCATATTATCATTTCCTGCAGCAAATACTACTAATACACCACTTTCCGAAGCACTCAAAACTGTATCTTCAATTTGTCCACTACTACACCCTCCGTCACACCCCCAACTATTACTTAAAATTTTTGCACCATTATCAATTGCATAACTAAATGCTTCAATAGCATCAGACTGAAAGCCCCCTGGAAAAATTTTTAATGACATTATTTTACAATTAGGACAAACTCCGGAAATACCTAATGAATTATTTATTTTAGCAGAAATTATACCTGCACAGTGAGTACCATGACCTATTGTATCTGTAACATTTGAGTCTCCTTCTGCAACAAAGTTATATCCATAAATATCATCTATGAAATTATTACCATCATCATCAATTCCTTCTACACCATTTAATTCTAATTCATTTATCCAAAGGTTATCCACTAAATCTTCATGATTATAATCTATTCCTGAATCAATAACTGCTACAATTATTTCATCCGTACCATATCCAAGATCTAATGCCTCTGGAAAATCTATATCTGCATCAAAAAGACCTAAACCTCCTATAATATGATCTTGGCCAACATTATCTAATGCCCAACTAAAATTGAATAAAGGATCATTTGGATAATCAAAAAGTTCAATCTGATAATTCAAATTTGCATCAATTACATTAGAGTTTTCTTTAAAGTCTTTAACAGCATCATGTACATTACCCTCTATCTCAAATAGTACAACATTTTCTGAAGAACTTAATCTTTTAATATTTTTAATATCATTTTTAGAAAAAATATTTCTCACAGATCTTGGAAATATTTCTTTGGTATATTCATTACCTATAGAGGTAGGCATTTCATAATATTTAGGAATATTCATTAAATTAAAGTCATCCTTAAACTTAACTATCACCTCTGTTGAACTATATTTATTTAAACTTGTTACTTTCTTTTTTTCTTCATTCTCTTTGCTAAACTCAATTCCACAACTAGAAATAAAAACTAAAAAAATTAAAACTAAACATAAAATCCCTTTTTTCATAATAAGTTAAAATAATTATGATTAAAAAATCTTCCTATTGACTAATTTTTTCACAAATTCAACAATACCTACCCCAGTCATTGAAACTAGAAAAACTATTATCCAATCTTCAAAAGTTAACAAAGCTAAATCAAAAAAGTTAGTTAATCCATAAACTAAGAAAAACTGTAACATTATTGAAATTATAACTGCACCAACTAAATATGAGTTACTAAACAAACCCTGTTCAAATATTCCTTTTTCAATAGACCTAGCACTAAACACTAAGAATAATTCAAACATGATTAGTGTCATTAAAGCCAATGTCCTGGCAGTACTAATATCTGAATTATAATCTCCAAAAATAAACATCCCCAATGTTATAATAGTAGCAACAATTCCTGAAGTTACTAAGAACCATAATGAACCATCTAATATCCCCTCACTAAGCCTACGTGGCCTCCTCTTCATTATATTCTTATCAGGATTGTCTGCTCCTAACGCAAGGGCAGGCAATCCATCTGTAACTAAATTAATCCATAATATTTGAAGAGGTAATAATGGTAGAGGAAAACCCAATAATAAAGACATAGTTATAACACCTATCTCTCCAAAATTGGCAGATAATAAAAACCTAACAAATTTTTTAATATTATCAAATATTTTTCTTCCTTCCATTACTGCTAAAGATATTGACTTAAAACTATCATCCATTAACACCATATCTGATGCTTCTCTTGTCACATCTGTACCAGATATACCCATGGAAATACCTACATCTGATTTTTTTAAAGCCGGAGCATCATTTATACCATCTCCTGTCATTGCCACAACTTGTTTATTCTGTTTTAATGCTTTCAAAATTCTAACTTTATGCTCAGGATTAACTCTAGCAAAAATATCAATCTGATTAACTAAATTCTTTAATCGATTATCAGACAACTTTTCTAATTCACCACCCGTCATGACTTCTGTATTTAAACCCAAATCCTTAGCTACACTTTGGGCAGTAGCAACATGGTCTCCAGTAATCATTATTGTTCTTATTCCAGCTTTTTTACATATCCTTATAGCTTGTTTAGCATCTCTTCTAGGTGGATCCCTAATCCCCACCATCCCTAGAAAAACAAGACCCTCAGATTTATTATCTGGAGAATATGCAAAACCCAACACCCTAAGTCCTTGTTTTGCAAACTTATAATCCATATCTAGAATTTTCTTTCTTTCTTGGGAAGTTAAACGAATATTTGTTTCTCCATTCCTAACATAAACACACTTATCTAAAATTACCTCTGTTGCACCCTTAAAATGTGATATTTTTTTATTACTTAATTCGTCAAATGTAGCCATATATTTTTTACCAGAATCAAAAGGGATTTCATTAAGTCTAATAAAATCAGAATTGATATCTCCTTTAAGTGAAAGAACTTTCAAGGACAACTCAGTAGGATCACCTATCTTAGTTTTAAGTTTAGAGTTATTACAAATTAAACAACATTCTAATAATTTTCTAATCTTTTTAGGATCATAACTATTTCCAAAAAGAGTAAATCTTCCAGTAGTGGAGTATCCTTCTCCTGAAACACCTATAACATTACCATTTGCATAAATAGATGTAGCCACCATATCTCCTGTTGTTAAAGTACCTGTTTTATCAGAACATATAACTGTAGTTGCACCTAAAGTTTCAACAGAAGATAACTTTCTAATAAGTGCTTTATTTCTTACCATCCTTTGAGTACCTAATGCAAGTGTAATAGTTACTACTGCAGGTAGTCCTTCAGGTATGGCTGCAACAGCCAAACTAATAGAAGTCATTAAAATTTGAGACATATCTAATTTATTAAAAAGACCAATAAAAAATAAAACTGAAACAATGCCTAAAATAATAATTCCAATTTTCTTACTAAAAAAAGATAAACTTTTCTGTAAAGGAGTCTCATCTAAATCAGGTTGTTTTAATGAATGAGCAATTTTACCAAACTCAGTCTCACCCCCTATTGAAGTTACAACTGCCTTGCCCCTTCCATAAGTTATGGTGGTACCTGCAAAAACCATATTCAACCTATCCCCTAAACCAACTGACCTAGAAATAGATCCAACTTTCTTATCTATAGGGGAAGATTCTCCGGTTAAAATAGATTCATTAACTTGTAAATTAAATATTTTTACCAATCTTGAATCTGCAGGAACTTTATCTCCCGTTTCAAGAATCAATATATCTCCTGGAACAACCTCTTCTGATCTTATAAGTTTTATTCTTCCTTCTCTTAATATTTTAGAAGTAGATACTCCCATTTTTTTCAATAATTCTAAAGATTTTTCAGCTTTATACTCTTGATAAAACCCAAAAATACTATTTAGAATTACAATAAAAAGAATAATAGCTGCATCAATAAAATGACTAATAAATAATGAAAAAATTATTGCAAATATTAAGATATATACTAAAGGATTAGTAAATTGTCTAAATAAAATTTCACTTTTTGAAATATCTTTAGAATCTACTAATATATTACTACCATATTTAACTAATCTATTTTTAGCCTCCTTATTACTTAAACCAATATTTAACTTTGTTTTAAAATTATGAAGAACTTCTTTTTCATCTTTAAGATATACCTCTTCCATTAATGAAATTTAATACTAAATATATATAAATCTAATTATTAGAAGCTTTTTTAAAATCAAATTTTTTAGTTATTATTGGCCTTATAGTTTAATGGATAGAATTTCCGCCTTCGGAGCGGACGATCCGGGTTCGAATCCCGGTGAGGCCATTAGTTAAATTTAAAAATAAATATCAAATGGGTAATTCAGGCAGGAGTGCCGGAGTGGTCAAACGGGGTGGACTCAAGATCCACTAGCTTAGTGCTTACGCAGGTTCGAATCCTGTCTCCTGCATAACTCTAAATCTTTCTTATACTGCAACATTGTTAAAATTACAAGAATTTAAAATAGAAGAAACTCTTAACTCATTTCCTTCTGCCTGGTAAACTTGATTACCTCTATTCTTCTCCACATAAAATACAGTTAGCTCATCATCTAATAGACTAGCATGGCTTACTATCTCTTCAACTCCTCTCTCAAATTTGTTTTCATCAGGGAGAACCATAGAATTAAGACCACTTAAAACTGTACACAACTCAAAATCTGCACCAGGATCATATTTATAAGGAACATTACTTCTTAACTCACAGGCATCAAAATCAAGGAAAACCCACTCTTTATTAAAATCTTCTCTATTTTTATTATTACCTTCAGTCTTCATATACCAAAAGCTATTTTCACTTCCCAGATAATCTCTATGAAATGAAAATAACCAGTCTGGAGTAAGAAATTGATCTTCATTATATCTGATCATACAATTCATGCTCAATTGTGACCCATCGCAATAAGTCATAACATCTCCAACACTAATAAATCTTGATGTACAATCATCTAAATAAGGAAAATCTGTATCACAATTTAACAAACTCTCACCATTTACAACCAAATAATCTCTTTTTGGACCAGCCCCTTCAAATCTATGATTTGATGAATCCACCAAATACTGCAATCCCCTTTCAAAAGTATAACCGACTATAGGGTCTAAACTAGCTAAATAATTACCAGTCTTATTATTTAAACCTACATAACGGGGAACATATATCCCTTCGTTAGTTTGAACCTCTCCACATTCAAATGCATTATCTATCTTCACTGAATCCCAACCAGTTCTAACATTAGGGAGACTTTCAGGACAATAACCGTTCCTTTCCCATTCTTCAGATATTGAATTATATCTATATTCTACAACTGTACTTGAAGAAGGATGTTCTTTATAACCTATAACACAATCTAAGGGCTGAGTTTGACTAATTACTTGAGATTGTGTTTGCACATCAACATAATCTTCATGAACCCACCAAGCATTATTTCCTGGATCTTTTATTCTTAACCAATCTCCTTGATTCTCGCATACTTCAACAAAATCTCCTTTTGAAAAAGAATCCATAACATCATAAGTTGTACCAGGTCCATCTCTAATGTTTAAACCTGTATTAACAGTACCTGTCCAAAGAACATTACAATCATAACTTTGAGTAGACTGAGTAGCCTTAACATAATACTCATGAACCCACCAAGCATTATTTCCCGGATCTTTTATTCTTAACCATTTACCTTTTTCTTCACAAACATCTACAGAATCCCCTTTACTAAGAGTACCCACCTTACTACTACTTGAAGTTGAATCTTGCCTAATATTTAATGTATCTGCAGTAACAACTCCACTCCACATAATACTACAACCTACATTAGAAGAAGTTGTTGGATTAACTCCTTGAACAATATATCCTACAGGATTTTTTTGACAAAACTCATAACCAACTTTATTTTTTAAATAATTTATTCCTTCATTTTTACGTTTATCTTTTAATGAATTAAATACAGCTTCTTGTGAATCAGGAACAATTGAAGGAACATCTACAGCCTTCCATTCTGTCCAAACAAAATCTGGGTCAGAAGAAGGCCCACCTTGACTAAGTGTAAGCTTTTTGTATATTCTGTATGTCCACCCTTTTATTTTGTGAACATACTTCCCACTATAAACTTCACTACTATCATATTTATACTCTATTTTAGTCATTTCTGTAAGGGAACCAGCACCAAGTCCACCTACAACTTGTTCGTCAGAGCTAGGTAATTCAGCCCTAGCATCATAACCACACACACAACTACCATCTTCAATATTTGCAGAAGGATTATAATTATGAGCATCAGGATTAGTACATCCTGGAACCATAGTAGGAGTAGTAGTAATTATAGTTAAATCAACATAATCTTCATGAACCCACCAAGCATTATTTCCTGGATCTTTTATTCTTAACCATTTACCTTTTTCTTCACAAATAGCTACAGAATCCCCTTTCGAGAAAGAATCCATAATCTTGTAAGTACTACCAGGACCAGCTCTAATGTTTAAACCTGTATTAACAGTACCTGTCCAAAGAACATTACAACTAAGAGAGGGTGGCTTCTTGAAATTAAAATTTGAATAAATATCTCCAATCAAAGAATATGCCCTATAAATTGGATTATTTGCTTTTGAAAGCTCAATAATATTTCTTAATTTAAAGATTATACTTTCAATTTCTTGAGGAGTCTTTTGATTCACACTTCCACTATCAATTTTACCTCCAAACTTGGACAAGACATCATCTAAATCTTTATTTGATTCTTCTTCATTCTGGTTAATTGCTTGAATTTGTTCTTGTATAGATTCATTCAAAAATTCTTCAACAGAATCTCCACGATAACCTTTCAAATCTAGACTATGAGTATCTACATAACAATCGCCTTGCCAAAATCCAAGTTCATCATTTCCACAAGTTCCAACTTTTTTCCACCTTTCTTGAGAACCATCTGGATCCCCGGTAGGAGAACATATTTTTATAACACCACTTTCTAACAAACCTGTTGAACCTGGAGGACCTGGGGCAACAACTTCCCCAATAATCCCACTAGTTCCTGGTATCAGTGAAGGATTTTCAGGAACACATTCTTTATAACTAGTAACATTTTGTTTTACTTCTGCTTCTACAATTAAATCATTCATGTAATTCACAGCTTCGGAGCTTGTTACCTTACCAAATCCACAATGAGAAGCACCATCTATGTCTACACATAACTCATTAAATTCGGAACTATCTACAATTATAACTTTTTTATCAACATATTCTCCTTCTTCTAAAAGTCTTGGACCTGACAAGACAGACTGACTTTCTAAAGCACTAATCACTCTCCCATATGGACTTTTTAGGTAAACATTATATCTTACTTTCTTATCTCTACCTGCATAAATATGATAGTAAATTCTATAAGTAGATAACTCTTCATTTGCACTGCTATGAGATTGTTTATCATACCATGCAACAAATTGAGAAGGACTTGTTGGTTCAGTTAGCTGGCTTAAAAGATCTCCTGCACTAGGAAGATTTCCATGAATTGCAGCCTTACAAACTTCAGTACCAAAAGCTTCACTACTTCTTTGAGCAAAAGCAGTAAATGCACTTGTAGCATATTGGTCAGTAAAATGGCTAGTAGCATCTTTCACTTGATTCCACATATCACTTATTTTACTATTTTGAAAATATTCCCCTCCTTCCCTTTTAGATAAATCAAATTTCTTTTGCAAAGCTGTCCCTAAAATATCTGTAGTACTACCAACAACATCAGTTAAGGATATTGCCTCCCTCCATAACATCTCACAAGCATAAATCCCAGTAATCTCGTCACAAACTCCAATGTACTCCCCATCAACTTTAGCTTTTTGTAAACAATCCTGGTACCCTAAAAATCCAGTTTTTAAATTATCTAATCCTGCATGAACTCCTGAAATACAAACTGGAGGAACAACCATATCTCCTCCAAAAACTTGCCAATTAGGCATTCCTAAAAACATACTACCAATTATTCCTGTTGAAATAACATTACTTACTTTTCTCTTACCTCCAAAATCAAATCTGGAAGCCGGACACATAACTGGATCACAAACATTATACATCAAAATACAATCTTTAGCACTCATATAGAACTGACAACTATTTTGAGCAAGAATCTTATCAAAAGCATTAGAAGCAAAATTAATTATAAATTCTTCACCATTAACTTTTATTTTATTTTCATTTTCTTTTTTATCCAAAACCTTCTGCTCTAACTCCTTATAATGATCTTCAAGATTTTCATATATCAACCTATAATTTCTAAAATCATTAGTAGGGTTTTTTAATTGGGAAGGAGTAAGAATTACTTGATCATCTTTCTTCCTTTCAATGTCTACTAAACCATCAGATCCAACATTAACTATAGAAAACCCATCCCTTTTTCCAAATTCATCAAAATACACTCTAACATAATTCGCATAATCACTATATGGGAAATCTCCTTCTTTCTTGAATGGATAAGGGAAAATCCATACTTTATTTTCATCATTTAATAAAATAGTTGGAGGCGAATTGAATATTTTATTATAAACTACTTCATTATTAAATCCTATAGCATAAACATTTCCATTAGTATCAACATAAAATGTATCACCTTCTAACTCTAATCCAATACTTCCATGCTTAATTATACTAAGTTCAACCCTCTCTCCATCAACATATACTACTGCATTGTCCCCTTCAACTCTTGCCTCTTCCTTATATGTTATTTTATTCAAAGGAGAACTTTCTAAAAGAGCAGACAAAGTTTCTTTTTTAAGATCATTACCTGAATAATGTCCAATATCTCTCTCTACTTTTTCCTCAAACTTAGAACTAACTATTCCAATAACTTCCTCTACTTCTTTCTGAGTATCAATCAAACCTATTATTACTGAACTACTCCCAATATCTGAATCAATTTCTTTATACTTCTCCAAAAACTCGGTATTAAACAAAGAATCTTTATGCCTTTGATAGTTAAGATCCCCTGTTTCTTTTTCTAAAATCATATTTTTTATTTTTTCATTAGTAATGATTAATCCAGAATTTGCACCCTTAGTATAATTATTATATTCTACAACTAATTCAAATAATTCTTTTTCTTCATCAGTTAACTCAAAATAAGAACTAATATAATTTTTTGTTTCAGGACTATTTAATCCACTATTTTTGAAATTTTCTAAAAATTTCTTCTGTTCATCCATCCCTTTAGAATAACCTTGCATATAGTCTGAAATTTTAGTAGTATTTGTCTCATAATAATTCAAGCAGTTATTTACCTTCTCCTGTATTCCCAATCCTCCAAAACGATTTGGATTCTCTTCTATATCTTCTTTACATACTTCATCAGTGTAATAAGTTATTGCAGCCTTCCTAGGTGCTAAAGTTTTCAAATTTTTCAAAACAAGAGTTGAATAAGTAACAAAACAACTACCTTTCCACACTTTGATCATCTTTCCAAGAGAATCTAAAGCCTTATCGATATTTTCAATTGTCTTTGAGGCCCTATCTATTTTTTTATCGATCTCTTCTGGAGTCCAAGTTATTGCCCTCTTCTCTACAGGAATTTTAACTAAAAAATTTGAAGAACCATAAGCCCTTCCGCTTCCAGGTAATATACTAAGTAATGCCGCTTTTTCATAATTTATATCACTTACATAAACTTTAACTCCTCCTACTGTATTTGAGCCTCTAGAAAGAATATAATTTCCATCGTAAGCACTTTTAGGGGCAGTTCTTAATGTAATTTTATTTTCTAATATATCTTCCACTATCCAATTATATTTTTTATTATTAGTACTAATTTGATCTTTGATTAATATATCTCCAATAGTATAATCTCTTTCTAACCCTTCACATTTTAAATTACTAACTTCATTATTTACTTTATACAAAAAACTTTCCTGATCCCATGCAGGACCTGGGTCAGATTTTTGAGCAGTAATTTGTGAATGTTCTAAAATATGTTGTTTATCTATTGGAATATTATACTTTAGAGACAAATAACTTACTAATTTTTTAACAGATTCAACTTGAGATTCGGTATAAGTTTCCCAACAACTATCTGTAGTAAACAGCTCACTAGTACACCAAGAATCCTCATATTCAGCTATGCACTCTTTCTTAGCATTATAACAACTATTAGAGTTACAATTAGAATGTTCCTCACATTTAAAACCCCAGTTTACAATCTCAATACCTATTGAATTAGAATTAACATCTTCCATTAAACAAAATGGATCTTCATTTTTTTTACATCCTGCATGCCATGCTACATTTTCCTCATTAATTACTAAAAATATTTTTCCAGATTTATCAACTATGTAATGAGAGCCGGCACTTTTACTAGTTACCCATGAGTTGACTGCAGAACTTACACTATCCCCTACAGTATAATGTAAAACAATTTTATCAACATCTTTTCCCCTGTTTGGACCATATTCTACACCTTTAGAAGTATACAAACTGGAATCATATTCTACAGAAGGATAACATGAAGTTATATCATTTATCGGAGAATCTGAACTTCCTAATCCCATACTAGCAGAAAAATAAGATGTTTTTTCTATTTTTTCTGCCTTTTCTAAAAATACAACCACTCCATCTAAGACTACAGAAGGAGCTT
Source organism: Candidatus Woesearchaeota archaeon (assembly GCA_964408705.1). GTDB lineage: Archaea > Nanobdellota > Nanobdellia > SCGC-AAA011-G17 > PNOQ01 > CAYFNK01. The sequence goes on along the minus strand of CAYPAI010000007.1, from coordinate 6,717 downwards.
CTTGTTCTACCATTTTCTCAATTTCAGAGATTATAGATTCAAGATCTCTTTCCTCATAATATTTAGATTCTAAGCTTATCTTATTATAATATTCTAAACTCTTAATTAAAGCACCTAACTCCTTGTAAGTTTCAGCAATTTTAAGATAAATCTCTTCTTCTTTATCAATATCTTCTGCATATATCAGGGACTGCTGGTATTCTGATATGGCAGTACACTTCCTTTTTGCAAAATCTGCTTGCTTAAGTTCTTCAACTAAATAGTCTTCATTTATATGCGATTCATCTACACATGGATTCGAAGTTGGAGAAGACTTACCTGTTAACTCCACACTTTCACCTTGTTCATTCAAAAAAATAACAGATGCAGGATAATCAGAAATCTCTTTCACAGTCCAAGAACTACCTACAAATGGGACCATTCCAGGTATAACATTAACTCTATTTAGTTCATAACCATTATCAGTTATCAAAACTGCATTGGTCTGAGGCGTAAGAATATTCTTTAACTTAACTCTTAACTTATTGTCTAAAAAACTTGGCCCACCTCTCAAACTTAATGTTTTTTCTTTTCCTTCTTCAAGTTTAAAATTTGATACAGTCTTCAAAGATCCATCATACAATTCTAAAAAAGCATTTTCTCCATCTATATCTGATAAACGTAAGTATCCTCTATTAGACCAAAAAGATCCGCTTGAAGGATCTGTTAAAAAGTTATTTTCACCCATTGGACTAATAATCATATCTTGCCTTCCGTAAACTCCAAATCTAGAAACACTATCAAAAACAAACTTAGCAGTCAAATTAAGAATAATCTCATCAGGAATCTCATCTTCTTTAGTATTTCTTTTCAAATTAACAACCATATGTCCTAAGTCTATTTCTCCATTCTTAGCTATACGAAGATTATTTCCCCTAGGAAACACCGGTTTAGTGATTGTAGCATGTTCATGAGTTTTAGGATGGACTGTGAAATCTTTTATATTTAATCCCCCATATAATGGTTCAATATTTGCAGAATCTTCACCAAATAAAAGAGAACTTAATGTAAAACCCCTTAGAAAAACCATTACTGGAAAATTCCTAGCCTTTAAAAAATCAGAACTTATAGTTATAGGCTCAATATGATCTGCAGAAACAGCAACAACCTCTCCAAGATCATGTTGATTATCTCCTAAAAATGAAAAAACATTTGCCGAGCTAAACAAAAACATTAATCCAAATAGTAAAAAAATACCTCTTTTCATTTTAGTTCTGGCCCCATAAAATTACTATTAAGATGGTTTAGTTCAATATTATTAAATATATCTGTAAACTCAGATAAATCTGAAGGAACTTCATTGATTACTGCATATAAAACTACTTTTTCATAATTATTAAGTGAAGGAACTTCCCATCCAAATTGAGCACCACCTATAATTACATTCTCAATTTCAATATCTTCAAGTTCAAAGTCAAAACATTTTTCTTCATTAAAGAAGAAACCTAAGATTCCTTCTCTTGGAATATCTACACATTGAGTATAACTATCACTTTCCGAAGTTATACTAAACTCTGGCTCCCCATACACATAGGATGTTACTTCGTAATAACCAGGTATTAAATTAATTTTTTCGGTTTCATGATTCACCATAACAATATAGTCTCCATCATCACCTGTAAACTGAAAACTAACTTGCTCATCTTGATTCAATTCTCTGACTTGAGAACTCATTAGGTCTAAAACCTTAACATCAACCTCTAATTCTTTGTAAGGATGTAACAGCATACTCATAGAATTTTCTTCATTAGTTGAAATCATAACTTCAGTAGAATGATACCCTTCCTTTTGAGAAATTAAATTTCCATTTAAACAGGTTGGCGCCAACCCTTGGAATATACCTTCTATATTAGTTTCACCCAAATAACAAGTAACAACAGAACATTGGTATGAAATTTGTGTCCCAGGTAAGTGAGACATCATTTCAGAATCATAAGTTTCAACATAAATCTCAGAAGAAGGATAACCACATATGTTTTCTTTCATTTCTACACTTTCAGAGAAATCAAAAAATTCATAATCGGATCTCTTTGGTTGATTATTATCTATAACTACCATATTTGCAAATTGAAAAAAATAACCAGACTCATCTGTCAAAGTTATTAAAATAGGATATTTTATATCATAAACAAAATTATAATGATTTATACATAAAAATAAGTTCATTAACTTAGTTAGATCAGAATTACTTTGAGTCAAGGAATCACTTAAAAGAAAATCCCCTTGAGAAGGAGTAACTTCCATTGCAAAAGGCCAGTTAGAACTATACAAAAAGTTAGAAGTTGCTCCCTCAAGGTTATTTGTAGTTATAGAGAAATAATCATAAGGATCTTTTGTTCTTGAATAATCAGAACCATCTAATCTAACTGCACCAATATTTGCAGATAAATATGTTTTTAATTTTTCTTTAACATCATGTTTACTCCATGTCTTCCTACCACAATAAAATTCAACACCATTATAAGGAACATCATCATAAGCTGCAAGAACATCAATAGTTATACTCTCCAAATAATCACTATCGATCCCTTCAAAAAATATCTCCTTTGATTTATCATAAAACTCTCCTAAAGGAATATCAAGCTTTAGTACATAATTTTCTAATTCTTTTGAAACTTCATCTAATCTAATCTGAGTTGGAGCATCAATAATAATTTCAATATATTTAGAACCTATAGTGATACTAGGATAAACTGAAGAAGGTAAATCTATTTCAAAACCTTCATTCTCATAAAAACTTAGTTCAGAATAACAAGAATTGAAATTTTGAGAGATATAATTTTCTATATCTATTTCCATGCTTTCAATAGTTGGAACTTGTTGCCTTTGGATTCCATTAGCAGATTCATAAAACCAATATGCAACTTCTGAACTAGAATATAACTCTAAAGAGTTAGAAAAAGGATTTGTTATGGAGCGTGGCATAATATCTTCTGGTAAATTCAAATACCCTCCTCTAGAACTTAATGTAAATACTGCATCAGTAATTACTTCAGTTATACAAGAATCCATATAAGATTTAACAGGCATCAATTGTTGAGGAACTACATTCATTTCAAGTTGTTTTTCAAATTCAGATTTAAACAAGTCAAACTGTAATGAAATCAATAATCCAAACACTACTAATAAGACAATCCCTAGGATAATATATATCGTTACCTGACCTCTTTTTTGCATAACTAAAACCCTTTTTGGAGATATTTAAATCTTTTGTAAACAAATTAAAGATAAAACTTAAACGTTGGATAAATCAAACAAAAAAACAAAGAATTTAAGAAATATATTTTTTATAAACATCATAAAAATTTTTAAGATAGATCAAATCATCTTCATCATGATCATTTATCCCTATCTCTTTAAAATCTTTAATTATTTTAGTATAAAAAATAGAATGATACCACTCTAAAACACCCTGATCTCCAAGATCATTTATCTCTTCTGGAATGGGAATATATTTATCTCCAGAAACTTCCTCTATAAAAAAATCATCAACATTATCTGTATCTATCAATTTTTTAGTTAAATCCTTAGACAGTCTATCACTATCATTTTGATTAAAACAATTTTTTACTCTGGAAATTAATTTTTTCATATATCAAGAAAGAATTAATATTATTTAAAATTAGTTATATAGATTAATCAATGCATATGTGCAGGCCCATATAAATTAACAAAAACAATTATCCCAATCCCCAATAGAATTGCAAAAAGATGCATTATAGTATCTTTAAATTCACATTCATCATGTAATTGCGGAACTAAATTAGAAGCAGCTATATACAAAAAATTTCCTGCCGCAAATGGAATTATAAAATCTATAAATCCTTCCAATCTTCCAACTAAACTAATTCCCACTAACACACCAATCATTGCAGTAAGAGCTGATAAACCATTAAAAATCAATGCCTTTTGTTTAGACATTCCTGCATAAATCAATACTCCAAAATCTGCAAGTTCTTGAGGAATCTCGTGGAATAAGATAGATATTGTTGCAACAACGCCTAAAGATAAATCTACTGCATAACTTCCGGCAATAACTAATCCGTCTATAAAATTGTGTACTCCATCCCCTATCAAATTAATTGGTGCAAGGTTATAAGCATGACCATGACCTACATGACTTTGTGTACGGTGACCATGCTCACATTCATTTTTTTTAGATTCTTTATGGTGATGGAAATGGACAAATTTTTCTAATATAAACATGATTAAAAAACCGAAAAGCAAGTAGAATGCCAAATTTAGACTATATCCTCCATGGGAAATTGCTTCAGGTAAAAAATCAATAAATACTGTGGCTAATAAAACACCTACAGAAATACAAACTAAAAATAACAAAGTTTTACTAGATATTTTTTTCTTAAGTAAAAAAGGGATAGCAAAAAGTATTGAAATTAATGATACTAATATTACACTTATCAAAGGATATAAAATATTCATAAAACGGGTGAGTAAATCTTTAGTATATAAATTTAACTTATAATTATCAAACTATTTATATTTTTGAATTATATATGAGAAATAGTTTACAGTTTCTAAATCATCCGATAATATATCTTTATCAGGATATTTTGTAGCCTTATTCATAAAATAACTATTTATTTTCAAAACACTTGCTAAATCATTCCTATCTACATCTTTTTTTATGCTTCCATCTCTAACTCCACTTATCAAATTAGAAGTTTTTTCACTAATTGTGTTAGAAACATAAGTATAACTATTATCGATCTTTGTTTTAGTATCTTCGCATAACTCAGTTAATCCCATAATCTAAAAAAATATAAAGAATATAAATAGTTATCTATCTTGAAGATAAACATTAGTTAAAAGAGTTAATCCTTACATTATAATTATAAGTTTTATATTTCTCACTATATTTTATAACTTTTTTAGAAGGTAGATCTTGCTTGTATCTACTAAAATCAAACCAAGTTCTTTTAAATGATTCAAACAGTTTATTTTGTGATTTAATCAAATCTTTTCTATATCTTATCACTTCACCCCTAAATAATCTTCCTCCAGTCAATTTAGTTTTTATAGATAAATAATCCTTTAATTTTTTATCAGAAATCTCAAAATTTTTGTCTATTAATTCAATCTTTTCTTCTAAAGTTCTATGGTCTTGTAAGGGTAATCTTTTCCTAAAGTTAAAAAGCTCATTTTCATCTTTATATCTTTTAAATCTTAAATCGGAACTTTTACTAGATCTACTATTTCCATAACTTTTCTTCATAAATTCGTTAAACTTTATGTAATATAAAAAATTAACTAAAAACATTTTGTGTTCAATTTATACCCTACAAATAGACCAATCACTCCTATAATTAAATCAGAAATTATATTGATAAAAGGCTCAGGACTAATAATTGACCAACCATAAACTGATAGATTTACTTCAAAAAAGTTTTCAATTATCTCATGGATAATCAACAAAAAAACCCCATATCCCCATTTTTTATTTAGTAAATAACCTATCCCAGTGGAATAAAAAAATGAAATATACTGTAAATTGATAAAATATTTCCTAAAATATAATCTCCCATAAACCATAGTGTATATAATCAGTATAATAATTTATCTAAAACCCTAATAAAATCATCAGTCCCATTAAACACATCAATAAATCCTCAACTAATGTAAACCTAGTTAAGGGGAGGTTTATTTTGGCACCTAAACAAGCACATTTTAATTTAGTTTTACTAAAAATATTTTTTGCAACTCCTACTGAACTAATCCCCATTATCAAAAATGTAAAACCTGCAGCATAAACTATCTGAAATTGTAATAAAAACATAAATCCTAACACTAATTCAATAAAAGGATAACAATAGGCATAAATTTTAGTTTTAGAAGCAATTAAATCATATTGGGAAAACATAATTGCAAAACCTTTTAGATCTATCAATTTTAAGATTGAAAGTAATAAAAAAACAATTCCCATAAATGGCAACATGTGTCCTATTAAATAGACGATAACTGCAACAACAATAAGACTTAAAGATAATAAAATTTCAGTAAAATGATTTTCCTTTTTTCCCTTAAATTTATTTAAACATTGTTCACTACAAAAAAATTGTTCACCATTAATATCTAATCCTTTTTCCTTTGCTTTTTCGGGATTAACATCCATTCCACATATTGGATCTTTTTTAACAATCATAGTTTTGTAAATTATTTAGTGTTTCAAAATAATATGCTTTCCCGTTACATTCGCCAATTATTGCAAGAGCCTTATCTACCTGATTTCCGCTAACTGGATCTATTGCAACTCTTGTAGAAGGATCGTTTAATAATTTTGCCTTACACTCCATACAACACCCATAATAATTAAGACCATCTACTTCAACAAGAATTTGTTCTTGTTCATAGACATTTTGATTAATCATGCATACATATTTGGATTCTACTTGAACTGGATTGACTCCTTCATTAGTACTAGGTACATATGTATCAGTAACAGTATTACCTGTTACATTATCTTCAGGACTACATCCAGAGATAAATAAAAGAATAACTAAACACAAACTTAAGATTGAATTAATCACTTTCATATTTTAATTAATATAGTCTAATTTAAATAATTTGCGCCCCAGACAGAATTCGACAATCAGTTCAATATCCAGTATTATTACTTAATTTTATTTTAATTAATTTTTTATTTTATATTTTTTCTTAATA
>CAYPAI010000006.1:128-26577 GCA_964408705.1 Candidatus Woesearchaeota archaeon | reverse complement strand
AGTCTCTCATAGCTTTTATTATTTTGTGCCTTAGTTCTAAATTTTTTTGTAATCTTGGTTTTCTTAGATCAAGATATCTATATTTTAATCTTGTTTCTTCTGTTGATTCTATTGATTCATCTAATTCCAAAGGTAGTTCTTTAACTAAATTAAGTACTTCTAATTTTTTTGCTTGAATTTCTATGCTCCCAGTTTTTAATTTAGGGTTTGGCTTTGGTTTAGTCTTAACTGTTCCTTTTACTTTTATTATTGATTCCCTTTTCAATTGTGATAGGTCTTTTAGAAATTTTTTTTCAAAGAAGATTTGGGTTATACCATATTTATCTTTTAAATCTAAAAATGCAAAATTACTTAGAACCCTTAAATTGTCTACCCATCCACATAAAGTTACAGATTTACCATCATTAGATTCCCTCAATTCCCCACAGTTATGACTCCTTAACATAACATTCTTTTTTCAAATCTATTTATTTAAAACTTTCTTTCTTGTCAAGTTGTCATACACTTTCATAGTACTTATAAAGGGTAAACTTCATAGAAATAATAACCACAGTTAATACCTCTTCGTGTTGTTAGTGGAGAGAGAGTTTGAGTACCTCTTCTCTCTCTTCTTTTAGTAAATTATATAAAGTGATTTTATTCTTTCTTTTTTATGTATAAAGATCTTGCAGATTTTTCAGTGGGTTATCTTCAAAAGAAAGGGGCAGAATATGCTGAAGCTAGATTAGAAACTAACGAGACTTCTAGGTTTGTTTTAAATGATGGTAATCCTGAGAGTTCATCTTTTGATGATTATTCTGGGATTGGAGTTAGGTTTTCAATAAAGAAGAATATGGGTTTTGTTTCTATTAATAATTTAGATAAGATTAAAATTAAAAATCTTTTAGATAAATCTTTTAAGTTAACTGAAAGATCTTCTAAAATTGCAGATACTGTAGATTTTGCTGAATCTAAAACTAAACATAGTAGGTGCAAGGTTGTTCAAAAAATAAATATTGAGGATTTAGGTCCTGATAAAAAATTAAGTATACTTAATGACCTTAACAAAAATTTAGATAGTGAGCATAGATATTTTAGTCTTTCAGATAAGTTGACTAAGAAATATTATGTTAATACTGAAGGATCTAAAATTTATTCTGAAATACCCCGTTTAAATTTCTTTTATTTTTTAACTGTAAACGAATCAGGTAAGAGTATACAAAGGTATCTTCAGTACGGTGCGACTGGAGGATATGAATTAATTAATAAATGGGAATTAGAAAAAAATATTGAATCTGAAATAAAAGCACTCAAGGATAATTTGAGGAATGGCGTTAAGGCTCCTCAAGGAAATGTTGACGTAGTTCTTGCTCCTGAAGTTACAGGAATAGCAGTTCATGAATCAGGGGGCCATCCTTATGAAGCAGATAGGATTTTTGGAAGAGAGGCTGCACAGGCAGGTGAATCTTTTATAAAAGAGAATATGATTGGTCATAAAATTGCTAACGAACAAGTAACTTTAGTTGATGATCCTACTTTGAAGGGGAGTTATGGTTTTTTTGATTATGATGATGAGGGTGTAAAAGCTAAAAGGAAATATATGGTTAAGGATGGTAGGATTACTGAGTTTATGCACGATAGAACTAGTGCAGCAAAAATGGATCTAAGTAGTAATGGTAGTGCAAGGGCTACAAGATTTTCGTTTGAACCACTTGTTAGAATGTCAAATACTTTTTTGTTGCCTGGTAAGTACAGTGAAGATGAAATAATTAAAGATGTTAAAAAAGGTGTTTATTTTAAAAATTTCATGGAGTGGAATATCGATGATAAAAGATATCAACAAAAATATGTCGGTAATGAGGCTTATTTGATAGAGAATGGAGAGATTACAGTTCCTGTAAGAAATCCTGCCTTAGAGATTACTACTCCTGCACTATGGTCTTCTATTGATGCTGTTGGAAAGAATTCTGCTATGTTTGCTGGAACTTGTGGAAAGGGTGAACCCATGCAAGGAATTCCTGTTTGGATGGGTGGTCCTTCAGTCAGACTTAGGAATGTAAGAATTTCTTGATAAGATTTATATATTAGGTTCGAGTTCCTTTTTTGGATTGAAATGAAAAAGATTATAGCTTTATTTATACTAATTGTAATGAGTTCTTCAGTATTTGGATTGAGTATATCATTTTTACAAGTAAGTCCTTCAAAAATTGAACCAGGAAATTCTGCTACAATCATGATTCAAATTGAAAATGAAGAAGATTTTGATATCCAAGGAGTTACTATTAAACTAGATTTAAGTGATCCTTCAATACCGATTGCAACAATCAGTACATGTACTGAAAAACTTATAGTGGAGTTAGATGAAGAAGATCAAGAATATGTTTATTTTGAAGTTACAGTTTTACCTTCTGCAGTTCCAGGAGTATATAAAATTCCAGTGATTATAACTTATGAAGATGATGATGGTGAAATTATTGTTAAGAATGAAGTGATAGGTTTAGAGATTTATTCTAATCCTGATTTAAGTATTTTAGTTAGTGATCCTGATTTTTTATTGGATAAAGTTTCCGAGATAGAGTTTGAAGTGACTAACAAAGGATTATCAGATGTAAATTTTCTTAATTTTATACTTAAGGATAGTTCTTTTTATGATATTATTAGTTCTGATGAAGTTTATATTGGTAAATTAAGTTCAGATGATTTTGATAGAGTTGATTTTAAGATTATGTTAAATTATCCAATACCTACAAATGTTCCATTTTTAGTTGAATTGGAGTATTACGATTCTTCAAATGTTTTTCATAAAGAAGAGTTTAACATAAATAAGAGAGTTTATACTTTATCTGAAGCTAAACTTCTGGGATTAGTAGATGAGGAAAAAGGTTCATCTAAATATTTATTTTTTGCACTTATACTGTTAATAGGAATAGGTTATAGGAAGTTTAAAAAGAAAAAAAGAAAAATAGCTAATTTCTAATTTTACTTAGTTAGTTTTATATATTACTTTTTATCTCAATATGTTATGTCTGAAAAAAAAGAAAAGAAAGCGGTGATAGAACTAGATAATGTCTATAAATATTTTTTTATGGGTAAAAATATTGTTAAGGCAGTGGATGGTGTTTCTTTAAAAATAAACCAAGGAGATTTTGTTGCAATAATGGGTCCATCTGGTTCTGGAAAATCAACATTAATGAATCTAGTTGGTAGTTTAGATGTTCCAACTAAAGGAAAAGTTCTTCTTGATGGACAAAATATTTCTTCATTAAGTGAATCTGATTTAGCTCAAGTCAGAGGTAAAAAGATAGGGTTTATTTTTCAATCCTTTAATTTGATATCCAATTTAACTGCACAAGAAAATGTAATGGTTCCAATGATTTTTCAAGGTTATAATCTTGATGAAAGATTATTTAGATCTGGAAAACTTATGGAACTTGTAGATTTAAAAGAAAGGGCCTTTCATTCTCCTAGTGAACTATCAGGAGGTCAACAACAAAGAGTTGCAATAGCTAGGGCATTGGCAAATTCTCCAGAAGTAGTTTTAGCAGATGAACCTACCGGAAATTTAGATACTAAAACAGGTAAGAAAGTAATGGATTTTTTAAAAAGTTTAAATAAAAAAGGAAAAACTATTGTTTTAATCACTCACGATGTAGATTTAATTAAAGGTTACTCCGATGTAGCATATTGGTTAAAAGATGGAAAGATTCAAAAAATAACTAAAAGAAATTCTAAACGGAGAAATTCTTAAACAATGATCAGAGATTTTTTTTACTTAGCTATTAAAAATCTAAAAAGTAGAGGTATAAGATCTTGGTTAACTTTGTTAGGTGTGTTCATAGGTATAACTGCGGTTGTTTCATTGATATCTTTAGGTAATGGATTAGAACTTGCAGTTGGAAGTCAGTTTGGAATAAGTGCTAACCAATTGATTACAGTTCAAGCCGGAGGGATAAGTGGTTACGGGCCTCCAGGTACATTTGTAGTAGATCCTTTAACTTCTGATGATTCTAATGCTATTGAAAGATTGAGTAGTGTTAAAAATTCAATTACAAGAATCATTGAACTAGCAGAATTGGAGTTTAATGAAAAAGTACAGTTTATCTATGTAGGTAGTGCACCAAACTCAAAAGAGGATTTAGATTTGTTATATACTCAGTTACAAGTAGGAACTTTTGAAGGGAGGTTACTTACTGAATCAGATTCTGGAAGGGTTGTAATGGGTTATAATTTTTATGGGGATGACGAGGAATGGGGTGGAAAGAAGATTATTCCAGGAAAATCAGTCTATATTAATGATAAAAAATTTCAAGTTTCAGGGATTCTTGAAAAAAGAGGAAGTTTCATATTTGATAATATAATTCTTATGCCTGAATCAGATATGTCTGAAATTTTTGATTTTGAAGATACTGTTGATATAATTGTTGTTGAGCCTAGAGATAAAGAAGATATATCAAAGACTAAAGAAGATATTGAAAATCTTTTAAGAGATAGGAGAAATGTTAAAAAAGGCGAGGAAGATTTTGAAGTTAGTACTCCTGAATCTACCTTATCTACTATAACTGGAGTTCTTAATGGAGTTAAAACATTTGTTGCAATAATTGCTTCTATTTCTATACTGATTGGATTATTAGGAATAATAAATACTATGACAACTTCTGTGATGGAAAGGAAAAAGGAAATAGGTATCTCTAAATCGGTTGGTGCGAGAAACGGACATATTTTTTTACAATTTTTTATAGAGTCAAGTTTGTTAGGACTTATAGGGGGGTTAGGTGGTGCTATTTTTGGCACCCTTATTGGAGTTATTGGAGTACAAGGTATTAATAATTGGATTGGGACAAGTTTATCTCCTAACGTAGATTTTGTTTTAATCTCTCTCTCCTTAGTCGGTAGTTTTTTAGTTGGAGGTATTGCAGGGATAATTCCAGCAATAAAGGCTTCAAAACAAAATCCAGTGGAGGCATTAAGAGGTTAGAATGTTTGATAAAGAAAATATAAAATATTCTTTAAAAAATATTAAAAAGAGTAAGTCTAGGAGTTTTTTAACAATATTATCTATAATGGTAGGTATAGCTACCATTTCTATTTTTGTAAGCTTTGGAATAGGCTTATACTATTATGTTGATGAAATCTCTTCAAGTTCAACTGCAGATAAAGTTTTAATCACTCCTAAGTCTGGCACTAGACTGGGGATAGCTGATAATATTTTTTTGACTGATTCAGATTTAGAAGAGGTAAGGAGTACTCAAGGAGTGTATGGGGAAGCAGGTTTAAGGTTTGGACCCATTTTAGTAGAACAAGAAAATATCAATAAGTATGTCTTTCAAGTATCTTGGGACCCGAAGAAAGCATTTGTTTTAGAAGGATTTGGGGTTGAAGTTATGGAAGGTAGGACCTTAAAGAGTGGAGATAAAAGTAAGGTGTTGCTTGGGTATAGTTATACTATTCCAGATAGGGTTTTTCCAAAGGCTTATTCCTTGAATGATAAAATTGAGATAGGTGGTGAAAAATTAAAGATAATTGGATTTTTAGAAGAGATGGGAAACCCTCAAGATGATTCTAATATTTATGTTAGTGAAGATTATTATGAGGATTTAAACCCAGAAGATATTTCTTATGATCAGATTTGGGTTGAAGTGGATATAGATGATATAGATAAGATTGTAGAAAATATAGAAAAGAATTTAAGAAAGTCTAGAGGGTTAGATGAAGGTGAGGAAGATTTTAATGTTGAGTCTTTTAATGAGTTAGTACAATCATTTAAAGATACATTAAACATTGTAGTTGGATTTGTAATGCTAATTGCACTTATTTCAGTTTTAGTTTCTGCCATAAATACTGCAAATACAATGGTAACTTCAGTGTTAGAACGTTATAAAGAGATTGGAGTTTTGAAATCAATGGGTGCGAGAAATTCACAAATATTTAATATTTTTTTATTTGAAAGTTCATTTTTGGGTTTAGTTGCAGGAGTTTTAGGTTGCTTGTTGGGATGGGTTTTAGCTTCAACAGGAGGTAATATCTTACGAGATCTTGGTTATGGGTTTTTGGAACCATACTTTTCAGTTTATCTTTTTGGTTCTTTGATAATATTTTCAGTGTTTACAGGTGCTGTTTCAGGTGTAGCCCCCGCATTAAGGGCTGCAAAAATTAATATTATTGATTCACTGAGGTATGAATAATTATTTGTAAAAAGATTTATATAGGTTGTAATTTAAAAACTTACTATGAATAAAAGAGAGATGATTCTATCATTCGTTTTCGTTTTCATATTTTTTAATGCTAATTATGTTTTTTCAGATCAAGCAGGATGTACATTAAGTGCAGAGCTAGTTAATCAAGACCCATACCCTGGACTTCCTGGAGATGAGGTTGAGGTTTTATTCCAACTAAATGGTATAACTAATGCTTGTGAACAAGGAGTTGCAGTAGATTTAGTATTAGATTACCCATTTTCATTACAAGGTTATCAAAGTAGTATGAGATTTTTGGAATCAGCAACTTATTCTGGGTATGGCTATGCTTCTTACTGGAATAATGTTTATAAAATAAAAATAGATGAAGAAGCATTAGATGGAGAGTATGAATTAGAGTTTAGGTATAAGGAAGGAGCTGATATGGCTTGGCAAGATGAATTCTCATTTGAAAGATTTATAATAAAATTAGAAGATGGAAGAACTGATTTTGAAGTACACATAGATAATCATGATATAGATCAAAGAGACTTAGTTTTTCAGATATTAAATGTGGGCAACCAGGATGTTGAGGCGTTAGCTGTAGAAATACCTGATCAAGATAATATTATAGTTAAAGGTTCTAATAGAAATATAGTTGGAGATTTAGATTCAAATGAATATACTAATGCTAATTTTGAAGCAATACCTTTTGATGGAGAAATAACTATTTTTATTCATTATACTGATTCGATAAATGAGAGAAGAACTATTGAAAAGAAAGTAGTTTATAATTCTGCATATTTTACAAGCTCACTGCAAAATATGGAAGAAGATAATCTAAGAGTTTATGTAATTTTAATTAGTTTGTTTATATTTTTCTTTGTTTTGCATATAGTAAGGAAGTCTCGTAAAAATAAAAGAAGAAGATCTAAATTTTCAATATAAGTATATGTTGTTTAGAAGATATGTTATATGATAATAATCTTTAAAATTAGTTTAACTTTTTAATATTTAAGATGGTGCAGAGAGTTCAAAGTCCAAGTTCTATAAATTATTATAAGATGTGTCCACAATGTTATTTTTATAGATATGTAATGAAGTTACAATTACCCTCTTCTATATATATGGTAAGGGGTAAAATTGCTCATTCAGCTCTTGAAGATTTTTTTAAAATAGGTATAGATGAGATTACAAATGGGCATTATGAGTTTGAACTTAATGTAATTTTGCAAAGTTTACTTAAACAAAAATGGAAAGAATCTGAAGAGGAATTAAATGATCTTGGATTAGGTTCTAGAAAATTAGATTTTTTTTATGATGAAACTATTTCCATGTTAAATAATTGGTTTGAAAATTTTATTAATAAATTATCTTCAAGAGTAGAAAAATCAGATCTTAAAAGTGCATTTGAAGAATTGAAACCGATTACGGAGATGTATTTTAAGTCTGATGAACATATGGTTCAAGGGTATGTAGATGCAATACATAAAATAGATGGAAAGGTTTCAATTATTGATTATAAAACTTCTAGGAGGGCTGAACTTACTGAAGATTATAAACTTCAGCTTGCTTTATATGCAATGTTTTATGAAGAGAAGTATGGGGTTCTTCCAGAATATGTAGGTGTCGATTTTTTAAAGCATAACATAAAATATTTGAAAGTTGATAGGACCATGGTAGATATGGCTAAAAAAGAAGCTAAACTTATTCACCAAAATACTGTTTCAGATAATATATCCGACTATCCAAGTACGAATCATCATTATTGTGAATGTTCAAAATATAAGGAACTTTTGGAAAAAACTACTCTCCATAAGTTTATTGACCAAAATGTTTAAATAAAAACTTGTATTATTTTTATTATGTTAGAATATTTAGGTAAAAGGTTAGCGAAGAAAGTTGATGATTTCGTTCTTTTAAAAACTGAAGAAGATGTTAGTCATTTAAAGTTTGCTGAAAATAAAATAGTTAAGACTGGTACAGAATCTTTAGAGGCTATTTCAATATTTGTATCCAAGGATAAAAAAATAATATCTACTTCATTAAATGATCTAAATGAAAGGGCAGGAGATAAAATCATATCTGAAATTTTTGATTTTTTGAAATTTGTTAAACCTAATGAAAATTATTTAGGAATTGCAGATGGTCCGTTTGGTTATAAGAATGTTAAAGATATTTATGATAAAAATATAAATAACATTGATGAAGTTGATATTGTTGACTCAGGGATTAATGCAGCTTTAGAAAGTTCTGATAGGACTAATGGGATTTTTGAAAGTTCAATAGGAAAATCAAGGATTTTGACTTCAGGAGGAGTTGATGTTTCTGAAAATTTTTCTTCACTCTATTTTTCTATCCGTGCATTGATGAAAGGAGATTCTTCAGGCCATAAGACGAGTTCATCTAGGATTTTGAAAGATTTTAACGTTGAAGAAGTTTCAAAAGATGCTGGAAATGTTGCAAAAGATTCTTTAAATCCTCAAAAAGGAGTTTCTGGAACTTATGATTTGATCATTGACCCATTACCTATGGCAGATTTAATTGGTACTGTTGGTTCTGCGGCTTCAGTTTATGAAGTTGATTCTGGAATGTCTTTTTTGGAAGGTAAACTTGGAAAGGCTATTGGTAATTTTGATTTAATTGACGATGGGAGGCTTGGAGGGGGTATGGCTTCTTCCTCATGTGATGCAGAAGGAGTTCCCACTAGGCGAACTAAACTAGTTGATAAAGGTATTTTGAAAACATATTTACATAATACTTCAACTGCTAAAAAACATAATGTTAAAACTACAGGTAATGCTGGTTTAATATCCCCTGATCCTACTAACTTAGTGTTAGATGGGGATAGGGGTAATGTTTTTGATACTAAAAAAGGGATTTATGTTACTAATATATGGTATACAAGGTTTCAAAATTATGCAACAGGTGATTTTTCTACAATTCCTCGTGATGGAATGTTTTTAATTGAAGATGGCGAGATTGTAAATCCTTTGAAAAATTTAAGAATTAGTGATAATATATTAAATATTTTGAGTAATATAAAAAGGTTTGATGATAATGTTAAACAGATTACTAGTTGGGAGGCTGGTACTCCTGTAACCACCTCTAACGTTTTGATCGAGAAAGTTAAGTTTACTAGACCAGTTATATAAATCAAAAAATATTTAAATGAATTAATATTGTAATTATGTTAAGGTGATAGTTTGAAAAAAATATTTATTTTAATCTTATTTGTTGTATTGATGATTTCTCCAGTTTCGGCATTTAGTTTTTCTGATTTTTTTAAAGATTTGTTTGGCTCTGAAGATAGTTTGACGGGTGCAGTTGTAGTATTATGTGGAGATGGTAAATTAGAAGGGGATGAAAAATGTGATGATAAAAACTCTAAGAATAAAGATGGTTGTTCTTCTACATGTCAAGTAGAAGAAGGATTTACTTGTGATAATAAAAAATTACCTAGTAAGTGTACAAAAAGTGCTGTTTGTGGAAATGGTGTAGTAGACAAGAGTGAACTTTGTGATGGTAATACTATGTCTTGTTCTATTGCGGGAGGATATACTGCAACTAAGACTTGTAATAAGAGTTGTAATGGTTGGGGTTCTTGTAGTACTAGTGAAAGTTGTGGAGATGGTACTAAAAATGGAAATGAGTTTTGTGATGATGGCGATTCTACAAATACTAATACTTGTAAAAATGATTGTACTGCCCATTCAGCAGGAGATGGAGTATGTGCAGATTCAGAATCTTGTGTTACTGATCCTGGTGCATGTGGGGAGTGTAATATAGAGACTGAAAAACCTGCAATAAATTTTAATTTACCTTCTGCTTCTGTTGCTAATATGATTACTGTTTCAACATTAACTGTGAATAGAGGAACACAATGTTTCATAAGTATCAGTAAGGAGAGTTATACTGAAACTCAAACAAGAAGAGGCAGAGAAAGTGGTGCAATAATGTTGACTAAAGAAAGGATCTCTTGTGGCAATGCAAAGGCAGATGCACAAAGTAAACTTCAAACATTACCTAATGGAGAATATAAGGTTACGATTAGTGCGTTAAATAATATTGGTCAAGCGTATGCTGTTGATGATTTAAGGATAGCAGGTGCAGCAGTTTCAGTTTCAGGTTTGGACCCTAGTAAGTTTTATTCTAATCTAGATGTTCCTAAAGTTTCAGTTAGTTCTACTAATACAGGTAGCTGTAGTTGGAAAGTTAATGATGGAAGTTCTACGAGTTATACTTGTTCAAATGGATTAAGCGATTTGGATTTATCAGATTCTTCTAAAAATGGTGCTAATACTTTTTATGCAACTATCGCAGTTAGTGGCACAGATCTTACTTATTCTTCTAGTTATATGTATGTTGAAGATGATGATTTTATAGGTGAGACTGTTAAATCTAGTTTTGGTGGAGGTGGTCCAGGTGATAATGAAGGGGCAAGTTTTGTAGTAGGAGATTTAGGTAATAAGAATTTTATTGAGCCTTCTGCAGGGAAGTCAGCACTGACTGCTATAATGTTAAATCTTAGGAGACATGGACAGGCTTCATTATCTGAAAGGAATGAAATGTTAGATTTATTAAAAAATAATAATGTGTTAAAAAAAGAAATAACTTCAATAAGTCAAGCTACAGGTCTTGGTGAATTGAGTTTTGGAGTTGTAAGAAAGGCTGCTTTAACAGATATAAAAGCGTCACAAGGATATGCTGCAAAGATTGAGATATATACTTCTGAAAAGCAAAGTGATTCTTGGTCTAGTGGATCAAAAAAAGAAAAGCAGTTTGAGTTTACCAAAGTAATAGATGGTGAAACTCAGAAGATGAGGATAGATATAAAATGATCAGTAATAGGATTTTATCATTATTTTTTTTAGTATTTTTTTTTATCCTATCTCCAGTATTAGCAGAAGATGAATTACCTGTTTCAGTTGAAGTTGTTCAAGGAGAATGTATAAATGTTGACTTAAATCAAGATCAGATTCCTGATGTGATTATATGTTATAATGAAGATGATACTATTACAATAGATGATCTTATTTCAATAGGTGAAGATATACCTCCGGTTTCAGAAGATAATGTTACAATAATAATTCCTTCTTCAGTAACTACTATTAAAAGATATGAATTACCTTTTGACGAGGAAGTTTTAAGGGACCAGATAATCGGTGAATATTCTAATTATATCTATGCCTTAGGTGGAGTTTCACTTATTTCCTTATTTTTAATAGTTATTTTATTTAATAAACTTGAAAAAAGAAAGAAAAAAAATTAATAATATGTATTATATTAAATAATTAAATGTTCTTTAAATAGTAATCTTTATATACATTTATTTATGTTTTTACTATTAAACGGGGTGTAGGTTAATTGCATAAAAAGAGGATTGGTGGTAAAGATTATTTTTACACAAGTGTGAGGGATGATAAAGGCAGGGTTAAAACTATCTATCTTGGTTCTAATAAAAAAAATGCAGTTAGAAAAGAGAAAAAGTTAGGTTTAAACTCTTTAAATAATAATTTTAACTTACATTTTGTTGGTATCACTATTTTAGTTTTAATTCTTAGTTTTTCTGGATTTTTTCTTTTTACAGGGTTGAGTACAATTAATGTTACAGACATAGTTGAAGAAGATGAAAGTTTAAGCTCATTAGGAGAGGAGAATATTTCTATTGGATCTTTAGAAGATACACAATCCATCACCCCGGATAATAAAATTTTCTCCTCTCCATTTGAGAATACATCTAATAATATTTTATCTAATGATAGTGATGTAATTAATGATACTGTTTATTTTAATCAAACTTTTGAATTAAACAATACTAAAGGTAATATGTCAGGTGCCAACATTTACCTAAATAATACTATAGAATTAGGAAATAAATCTTTAGATAATTTTTCAAGTAATATTACTCAAATTCTTAGTATGGATTCAAATGTAAGTGATTCTGAAATTATTATTTCAAATGAATCTTTAATCTTAAATGAAGATATAAATTTTTCTGTGCAAACTCTTCAGTATGATGCCGTTATTTACCAACCTGTAAAATGGAAGAAAAAAGTTTTGTTAAGTTCTTCTTCAGATAATATAAGTGTCTCAATTCCAAAAGATGCTACTAATATTTCAGTTGTTGAGATTTTAAATGGAACTGAGGTAGAAATCAATTTATCAGATATATACTTGGAAGGTAAAAATGAATCCTTAAGTAGTTTAATTACTGGGAATGTTGTTTCAGATGCGAGATTATCTGAAGATATAATTAATAAAATTTATTATTTTTTATTAAATATTTTTTCATTTACAGGTTATGCTGTTGTTGAAGTTGATGAAGATAGTTTAGATGAAGAATTAAACTTAATAATTGAAGAGGAGGTTGAAGAATTTGAGATTGAATATCAGACTCCTGGTCCAAATGCTACTGAAATAAATATTTCAGATTATACAAAACAGATAATTGTGTTTAGTGATATTCATTACGAGAATATATTAGCATTTACTGAAATAAAAGATGCACCTTTAAGTTCAGTGAATTTATATTGGATGATTAATGGGTCAAGGAATAAGATAGATTTTTTAGCATATGATAATAATGATAATGAGTTAGTGGATTACATAGAATGGATAGTTCCGCATCTAAGTAATCAAACTTATGAATTAGAGATTAATATTTTGAATATACAATCTTATCCGACTGTTGGAAAGAACTGGACAGTCGCATTCAACACTACAGGTGTTGCAAATTTAACTATTTCGGGATTTAATGGGACAGTTATAACTAATGAGAGTGAAGATTCTAGCCTATATGACCTTAAGGTTTTAGATCTGATGTGTGGTGAAACTAACATAGCTTTCTCTTGGATAAATAGTTCTTTATTTGTTGAGGATTATAATTGTAGTACTACAAGTAAGGAAACTAGTAAGGTTTTAACTACAGGAAAACATACCTTAGAGTTTAGTTTTGGAAATCAAAGGAGTTATGCTTATAATCATGCCTCAAATTGTACTGCGATAAACAGTGCAGGATTTCATAATTTAACTGCTAATGTTACGGGATATAACTCTACTCCCTATTGTATGTTGATCAATTCTAGTGATGTTGTTTTTGATTGTAATGGATATATAATTGATGGGGAAGATACTCCTCATTATAATATTACTGGGATTTTTGTTAATGCAACATCTCAATTGAGTAATATAACTATTCAAAATTGTAAAATCTATGATTTTTCTTGGGATATATATCTTAAGAATGTTACAAATACAAAATTAATAAATAACACAATTTCTAGTAGAAATACTATAAACAATTCATTTAAGGGTATAACTCTTGAAAGTTCTTCTAATGTGTCAGTAGAAAATAATACTTTGTCTTTAGTTGGGTCTTCTACAATATCTCCTGCTCCTTTAAGTGGTGCAATTGTTTTTACAGGTACTTCAGATAGTAATATTACTAACAATGTTATTTATGACATCGAAGGAGATGGAATATTTTTAACAAAAGGAGCATCAGGTTCCCCTTGTCAACGTAATAATATTGTAGATAATACAATTAATAACACATTATCTGATTCTAATGAGATTTATGGTGCACTTAGATTAAATGAATGTTTTAATAATACACTGAGTAGTAATGATATTATTTCTGAGGAAGAGTGTGGCCCTAATTGTAATAAAGTAGGAATATATCTTTCAAGTTCTGATCAAAATAATTTAACTAATAACTATGTGTATAATAGTAGTAAAGATAATATTTATTTAACCGGTTCAGAATATAATATACTTTTAGATAATGTTCTTAATTATACTGTTACTAATGATGGCGAAGGGTTGGAGATTGTAGGTGGATCAAATGAAAATCAGATTATAAACAATTCAATATATCTTAGTTCTGGTGCTGGATTGTTTATTGGGTCAGAGAGTAATAGGAATAAGTTTAGTGGTAATATTTTTGCAAATAATTCTTTTGATGGGGTTGAAGTTTATAATTCTTTTAATAATACTTTTAAGAATAGTAATATTTCTAATAATCAATGGTCTGGAATATATTTTGAAAATTCTTCTGATAATTGGTTTTTTGATGGTTTTTTGATAGATAATAATATTGCCGGTGGAACAGGTGAAGTGGGAGTGAGTGGGATCGGTGGAGGGGCACACAATTTATTGAATATGACATTTAATCAAAGTGATATTAATTTTACATCAGATACTTCTGGAAGATTGAATGTTAAATGGTATTTTGATGTATTTGTAAATAATTCTATAGGGAATGTGGGTAATGCAAATCTAACTACTTATGATAATTCTAATGATGAAGTATTTTCTAGTTTAACATCAATAACTGGAAACATTGTTCAAAAAAACTTAACAGAATATTCTCAAAACTTTTCTGGAAAGAATTATTATACAAAATATAATCTAACAACTTTTAAATCAAGTTATGCTACGGATGTAAGGTATATTAATTTTACAACTAATTATAAAGAAAATATAACTTTGAATGGTTTACCTAATGTTACTGTTCCTGGAATTCTTCCTAAGGTTGCTTATGTAGGGAATAGTCTTAATTGTTCATCTATCCCGGATGATGCAGAACAAACTAATTTGAATATTTCATTTACTTGGTTCAAAAATGAGATAGCTAATACTACTTTTGATTATTCAGCAGAAACAACTAATTCTACTAGAGTTTATACTGGTAATTTGGTTTCAGGGATTCAAAAATATGAATCTTGGATCTGTTCAGCTAGATCTCATGATGGTACTATTTGGGGACCATGGGTGAATTCTTCTTCGATAAATATATCTAACTCTGCACCTACACTAAGTAGCGTTAATATTACTTCAAGTGATATACTAAACAGGAGTAATGGGTCTTTAAGTGGTGGATTTAGTTTTTCTGATGTGGATGGAGATACAATGGTTCTTAATGAAACCAAGTGGTGGAAGTTTAATGGTTCCATGCTAAGGCCAGTGGAACAAACTAATTTAATTAATTTAACTACAATAGGTTCAAGTGATACAGCCAAAGGTGATTCATGGACATTCAGTTTTAGAGGGTATGATGGTGCCAGTTGGACAGATTGGACAAATTCTAGTAGTAATTTAACAATATCTAACTCTATACCTATTTTTGACAAAGGATTGACAGATCAGACAGCAGCATTAAATAATGAATTTATTTATGATATTAATTGTACAGATAATGATGGAGATAGTATAACTTATTTTGATAATACAACTCTTTTCAATATAGATACTACTACTGGTTTAATTAATGATACTCCTACCTCGGGAGAGGAAGGCTCCACATATAGTATAACTATTACATGTAAGGAATCAATTAGTTCCAATATCACTTCAACGTTTGATTATATTATTAATTCAGAAGTTTCTGAGGAGGAAGAAGAGGTAGTGGTAGAAGATAGTGGAAGTAGTGGGTCTAAAGTTTGGACTGAATGTGCATCTGATAAGCATTGTGATGAAGGATTTATTTGTTTTGAGTCGATATGTGTTTTACAGGCACAGTGTGATATTGATGAAGATTGCAATCTAGATGAAAAATGTATAGGTGGACAGTGTAGTAAGATTTTTGATTTAAGAGTATTAGATGTGAAAAATCCTGCAGTTTTCCTTGGGGATCAGATATATTTTACTTATTATATTAAGGCCATGTCTAATATAGCTAATGATGTTAATATTGAATTTTGGATAGAAGATGATGAAGAAATTAAATTAAGTTCAGATATTCCTGGGGTTTGCGGGGATGGATATATTACATCTGATGAAGAATGTGACTTAGGTAGTAGGAATAATGATGAAGGTTGTGCTGCAACATATGGATATAGTTGTGGGTATTGTACATCACAGTGTAAACTTGAAAATATGAGGGGTAACTATTGTGGAGATAACGAATGTGACCAACAAGAAGATAAATTTATTTGTCCAGAAGATTGTGGACATCCTACAAAAATATCAGAGTTCTTTAATGATTTGAAGAATATATTTAAATTTACAGGATTTACAGTGGTTGGAAAAATAAATTCAGAAGTAGTATATGTTGGTAATGTTGGTGATGAAATTACTAATGAAGCTAGTCTATATGTTCCTTCAGAAGTTTTACCTGGAGTTTATGAATTACATTTGAGATTAACTTATCAAGGTTCTGAAGTTGAGGCTGTAAAAACAATAGAAATATTAGAATCTACTATTCAAGAAGAATATACTCTTTCTCCAGATTCTCAAGAACTTTCAAAAGAAGATGAACAAAATATGTATCCTTT
The DNA here is from genome assembly GCA_964408705.1 of Candidatus Woesearchaeota archaeon. Lineage (GTDB taxonomy): Archaea > Nanobdellota > Nanobdellia > SCGC-AAA011-G17 > PNOQ01 > CAYFNK01. Next base: position 10,148 of record CAYPAI010000006.1, on the reverse strand, counting down.
GATTTATTTATTAGTTTTAATAATCTCAATCATAGTTTTGATGTATTTAATAATTAAGGCATATTTAGAGATTAAAAAATTAAGTAAAAGAATATCCAATTTAAGAGTAAAAAGTCCATTAAACAAACAAAAGTTATCAAGGAAACTAAGTAAAAAACAAAAATTAAGGGATAAAATAGTTAAATGGAAAAAGAAAGGTTATGATACTAGAATTTTAGAGTCGAAACTTAAAGAGCAATTAAAAAGTAAAGATAGGAAAGATTTGAAAATAAAGTATTTCAAAGATAAGGTTAAGATTTGGGAACAAAAAGGTTACGATACTACTATTTTAAGACATAAATTGGGAAATCGTTCAAAAGTTATTAGAATCTCTAAATCTAGAAAAAAGTTATCTAAAAATATACAATTATTTGAAAATAAAATAGCTGAATGGAAAAAGAAAGGTTATGATACTGCTATTTTAGAAAAGAGATTAAAATTGTTAAAACGAAAAGATTAAAAATAAAAAAATAAAGGTAGTATTAAAGAGGTAGATGATGAAAAAAAATAATTTTGATTTTTTGGAAAAGGATTTTAAAGTTTTTGAGAGAGGGATAGACAGACTAGATCAACTTAAGAAGGAATTAAATTCTTTAAATACTAAAGGGTTTGAGAAAGAGAAGGCAAAGATAGAATCTGAATTGCATAACATAACAGATATACCCAAAATTGAAATACAATTAAAAGTTCTTAAACAAAAGATAAATGGTAATAATAAGTCTAATGTTGGGAAAGTTAGGAAAAAATCTGTAAAAAAAATAAGGGCTAATAAGTTAAGGAAGATCGATAAGGGTGTTGATGAATTAGTTAAATCTAAATTAGATAAAATTGCTTCAGATTTGAAAGTTTCTATATCTGAGAGAGTTAAAGATAAAGAATGTAAGTTAATTGATTTAAGTAAACAGAAGGAGAAGGAATTATTTTCTATGTTTAATAAAAAAGAAATAGATTTAAAAAATAAATATTCAAAAATTTATGATCAAAAAGTTAATAGTGAGTTAAGTAAGAAAGTTAAAAAAGAGTTTAATAAGAAGCTTTCTCAAAGATATAATTCTAAGAAGGAATCCCTTGTGTTAGATTTAGAAAATAAACTTAAGATCAAGGAAAAAATATTAAGAAAACATGTTAATGCTGATTTGAGAAGATATAAATCTCAAGAAAGAAAAAAATTGTCAGAAAAATATTTAGTTAAAGAAAGAAATTTAAATCACAAACTTAAAGATGATTTCGAATTGTTAAAGGAAAGATTAACTAAATCACTTAAAGACAAATCTAAACTAAAACTAGATAGGTTGGAACTAAATTATGTATCAAAAAAGGAAAAACTTGATGTTATTGAAGAAGATTTGAAGAATAATTTTAAACAAAAGGTTGAAAGTCAGTTAAGTAAGAAAGTTAAAAAAGAGTTCAATAAGAAAGTTCTTGAAAAGTGTAAGAAAAAAGAGAATGTATTATTGGCTAGAATGGGTCTAAAACTAGAACAAAAGAGGAAAGATCTTGAAAAGTTATTAAATAAAAACTATAGTTCTAAAATAAATAAGGCTAAAATAGAATTGAAAAATAATTTTAAAAATAAATTTAATAATAAGTTTCGAAGTGAAAAGGAAAAACTTAAGGAGTTGTTGGGCCATAAGTTTGATACTAGCATTAAATCTGCAGAAATAGAAATTACAAAGAAAATTGAAAAAGAGTTTAATAAAAAAATTGGTTTGCATAGGGATGGATTTATGAATAAGTATCATTCAGATGTTAATAAGAATAAGGTCGCTTTAGCAAAAAAGTCAGATATATTTATTAAAAAAACTATAAAAGATTTAGAATTTAAAAATAATAAGTTTTTGTTTAATGAAAAGAAAAGAATTTCGTTAGATTTTGAAAAAAAATTTAGCAATAAAATGAAAGATATAGAGAAAAATTACGCTAGAAAGGAAAAAGAATTAAAATTAAAGATTAAAGAACAAGAAGTATTAAACATAAAAAATAAGAAAGAAATTCTTAAAAAACAACTGAATGAGAGTTTGGCAAAAATTTTAGAAAATTAATTCTTATATTTTTTTATTAGTTGAGATACTTTTTTTCCATCTATTTTCCCACGGTATTTCTTCATTATATCTCCCATTAACGCACCAATACTTAGATTTTTATTTTTTTGAACTAGTTTTTTTATTTCTGTTTCTAATTTTTTAGTATCTAGTTTTTTGTATTTAGACAAGTTAGGGGTTTTGCCTTTAGATATTTCTAATAATATTTGATATATTGCTTCTTCAGCTATTTCTTTTTTTTCTAGTGATGAAAATATTAGATCAAAATCTTTTTTTTTGAATTCATAAGCTATACCTTCCCTAGCCCAAATCTCTTTTGGTTTTTCTATTAAAGTGTGTGCTATTATTTTTTTGTTTATTTTAAAATTATAGTCACCAATATTTATGTTATGTTTGATTAAATCTCTTGAAATATCTCCAGGTATTCCAATTTTTTCATATTTTTGGACTTTTTCTGATATGAGTTCAGGTTTTTCAATTGACTTTAATATTTTATTTGTTACTATAACTGGTTTTATATCTGTCTCTGGGTACATTCGTGCAGATCCAGGGATTGGTCTTAGAAAAGTTGTAGTTCCATTAGCGTTTGCTTTCCTAACTTCTGGTTTGATTTTATTATTTTTTTGTCTTTTTATTTCGTTATCAATTATGGATGGCATTTTTTTCAAATCTTGAAAACCTTTTATTTCAACTCTTGATCCATTATTTATTGAAATATTAACATCCTGTCTTATTGTCCCTAATCCTCTTTTTACTTTACCAGTACTCCTTAAAATCATACCTATTTTTTCTGCTACTTCCTTTGCATGTAATGGGTCTTTTATATCCGGTTTAGTTCCTATTTCAATTAAAGGAATCCCTAGTCTGTCTAGTTTGAAAGTTATGATTTTGTTATCTTTTTTTATTTTTCTTGCGGAATCTTCTTCAAGACATATAACTGAAATTCCAACATCTCCTTTAGATGTTTGTAAATGTCCATCTCTTCCTACAAGTATGGTCCTTTGAAATCCAGAAGTATTTGAACCATCTATTACTGTTTTTCTCATTACTTGTAACTCGTCTGGGATTTTTGCTCTTAGTAATATCGCTACCTGTAGGGCTATTTTCAAGGCATCCTTGTTTATGCCATGAGGTGGTTCTTCGTCAAGTTCTACTGAACAAGTATTTTCTTCAAAAAACTCATAAATAAATTCCTCTTTTTTCAAACTTTCATGTAGTGCTGCAACATCAAACTCATTAGATTCTCCAGCTACTGCTCTAAGTTTTCTTTTAAGTTTATTTGAAGGTTTTTTATTACTTAAAGAAGATGGACAATTACAGAATAATTTGTTAGTTTCTAATTGTTGGTGTATTTCTAATCCAGATTTGAATTTTATACTTTTATAATCCATACTTTCTAATTTTATTTGTAATATTTATATATATGTTTTTTTGTTTATAAGAATTCTTGTTTTATTCTGTTGTTTATTTCTCCTCTCAAATTTTTAGTTATCAATTCTTTAATATTTTTATTTTCATTGCTTAATAACCATGTTAGCTTGATAAATGCAGTTTCTGAAGTCATATCGGAGCCAGAATAAATAAATTCTTGTAATTTTCTTCCAGTTCCATAAACATTCATATTAACTCTACCAAAATTAGTTTGTGAACACATAACTACTGGAATTTTTTTGGTTAGTTTTTTTATTTCATCAAATATAATCTTATTACTTGAAGTAAATTTATCTATTTTGTTTATAGGTAGATGTCCTAAGCCTGTACCTTCTATAATCAATCCATCAAATTTTGAGTAAAATGATATTTCTTCTTTTGATAGATTTGGGTGCACTTTTAAGAAACCTACTTTTAGTTTATCATTTAATAATTTTAATTTTAGATTATTCTTATTATTTTTTTTATTGTAATTAGTGGAAATATAATCTATTTTTCCATTTTTATTTACTTTTGCCCAAGGTTTCGAGTTGATAGTTTGGAAAGCATCTCTTCTTGAAGAATGTAGTTTTTTTGTTTTTGTGCCAGATAGTATGAAACAAGAATCATCATCTAAGTTAGAATGCATACAAATTCCAACATCTGCAAAGTTGTCACATGAGGCAATAAAAGTGGCTGCACAAGTTAAGTTAAGTTCTGCATCGCTACTAGGCCTATCGCTGCTTCGTTGTGATCCTGTAAGGATTATAGGGATATCTAAACCTTCTAATATGAAACTTAGTGCAGCAGAAGTATAATGCATAGTGTCTGTTCCATGGGTAATAATTATTCCTTTTGATCCATTTTTTATTTCTTTTTTTATCTCTTTAGCAATTAGGTTATAGTGGTAAAAGTTCATATCTTCAGAAAACATATTGCCAATTAATCTACTTTTTATATTTGCTATTTTTTTTAGTTTAGGGAACATTTCAATAATTTCTTCTGGTTTGAACCTCGCACTGACTCCACCAGTAGAATAACTAACTTTTGAAGCTATAGTTCCACCTGTATGAAGTATTGAAATTGTTGGAAGATTTTTGTTCATTTTAGTCTTTGAAATTTTATTACTATTATTACTATTTTTTTTAATTAATCTTTTTATTTTTATTTGTTTTGGATTTATACCTATATTATACCCATTTTCTAATTTTAAGACTAGGTTCTTGTTAGTTGATTCAGGCATTAATATGCCTAAGATTTTTTCAGAAGAAGTTTCAACTTCAATGTAGTCTCCAATATTTATCATGTCTATATAATCTTTTAATTTATTTATAAAATTTGTTGAAAATGTTAACTATTGTTTATTCTAAAATATATTTTGAAGTTAAAGAATATTTATATATGTTATAATTCAAAAATAGTATATTGTTTGGTTTTGGCGAACCTAATAACTATTGACGTGTAAAATAACTTTGATTCATTGGCGTGAATCCCGTGTAGTATTTCTTGTGTATTAGCTTGTTCTTTATTAAATTCAAACTTGGCGTTGTTTAAAGTTAATTTTTCTTAGGGAGTAATTTAATTTGCTCTTATAAAAATATTATTGTGATGGAAAATATAAAACAAAAGGGGGACAATAAAAATAGAAAAAATGGAATTTATAATGGAAGAAGCTTTGAAAAATAAAGATGCAATGCCTGAGTCTAATGATATTCAAGTTGGTCAGGCTAATATTAAAGTTATAGGTGTAGGTGGTGCAGGAAACAATATGGTTTCTTGGTTACATAAAAAAGGTATTTCTGGTGCAGAAGTTTATGCAGTAAATACGGATAAACAACATCTTGATGTTTCTTCTGCAGATAAAAAAGTATTGATAGGTAGAGATTTAACCCGAGGTCTTGGCTGTGGTGGCTTTTTAGAGAGAGGTAGAGAATCTGCTAAAGAAAGTATGACTGAATTGAAAGAAGTATTGAAAGGTGCAGACATGGTGTTTGTTTGTTCAGGAATGGGAGGAGGTACAGGTACAGGTGCTGCTCCTGTCATTGCACAAGTAGCCAAGGAATTGGGTGCAATAGTCATAGGTACAGTTACAATGCCTTTCAATATTGAAAAAGCTAGAATAGATAAGGCAGAGTTTGGTTTACAACAATTAAGACAAGTTTCAGATACTGCAATAGTTATAGATAATAATCGTTTAACAAGTATTGCTGGACAATTGCCTTTGAAGCAAGCGTTTGCTGTAGCTAATGAATTAATATCTACGATGATAAAAGGTATAGTTGAAACTATTGCAGTTCCTAGCTTAGTTAACTTGGATTATGCAGATGTTAGAACAATAATGACTAATGGTGGTGTTTCTGTTATAGGGATTGGAGAATCAAATACTGAAAGAAAGGTTGAAGAATCTGTACATAGGGCTTTGACTAATCCTTTATTAGAGGTAGATTATGAAGGGGCTACAGGTGCTTTAATCCATATCACTGGTGGGGAAGATTTACTTTTAGACGATATTGAAAAAGTAGGAAAATTAGTTACAAGTTCGCTAGATAGGGATGCTAATGTTATTTGGGGAGCTAGGATTGAACCAAACATGGAAGGTAAATTAAGAATTATGACCATAGTTACAGGCGTAAAATCTCCATATATTTTGGGTAAGTCTAATCCTTTGCAAGAGAGAGCCCAAAAAGCAGATGCATTAAGTCAAGAATTAGGAATTGATATGATTAAGTGAGTGGGTATAAGCATTCTTGTTTTAACCCCCCTTATGTCCAACTCATTCACTTATAACTCCGGGGAAAAGAGGTGATATTTTTTTCCCCATTTTTTTTACCACTCTTCATTATGGATAAGGTTGTTTATGTTTATTTTTTTAGGGGCATTTTGTTTTTCATTAGAATATCCTAAACAAATTATTGCTTCAGTACTAATATTTTCTGGTATTTTTAGAATTTCTTTTAAAAGTTTTTCATTTGATATTGCACACCATGAGCTTGAAATACCAAATTCTTCGGATTTAAGTAACATATTTTGAATTCCTGCTGCGCAACCTTGTGTCCCAAATTTTTTTGAATATTTTTTCCCAAAAAATCTTTCTATTTCTGAATTATCACTACAAACTACAATAAGTATTGGGCAATCAGATATCCATTCTTGATTATAAGATGTTTTTACTATTTTTTCTTTTGTTTTTCCATCTTCTATTAGAATTAATCTCCAACTTTGTAAATTTCCCGCATTTGGAGCATGAGTTATGGAATTTAATATTTGGTTTAGTTCTATTTTCTTTATTTTTTTATTTAGAAAATTCTTATTTGTTCTTCTTTTTTTAATGTGTTTCCAAAGAACCATTCTTTTGATTGTGATTATTTCTATATAAGCTTTCTGTAGATTAGAAAGATTTATAATTTTATTATTTTAAAAGTTTGTATGGACTATTCTGACCTAGTTAAAATATATTCAAATTTAGAGTCTACTTCTAAGAGATTGGAAAAAACATATATTATCTCTGAATTTTTATTGAAAACTTCTCCTAATAACTTAAATCAGGTTGTTTATTTATTGCAAGGAAGAGTGTTTCCTAAGTGGGATGAAAGGAAAATAGGTATGAGTTCTAGATTAGTTTTAAAATCTATAAGTTTGTCTACTGGAGTTTCTATGGATAAAGTTGAGGAAGAGTGGGCTAAATCTGGAGATTTGGGTATTGTTGTTGAAAAATTTTTGGAAAAAAAGAAACAGACTACTCTATTTTCTAAAAAATTAACTCTTGAAAAAGTATTTGATAATCTTAGAAGTCTTTCTGAGCTAAGTGGCCCTGGGACTGTGTCTAAAAAAGTTGGACTTGTTACTGAGTTAATTACTTCTGCTACTCCTAAAGAATCAAAATTTATTGTTAGAACAATTATTGAGAAACTTAGAATTTCTGTTGCAGAAGGCGTAATAAGAGACTCTATTTCCTGGGCATATTTTCCCAAGGTGATAGGTATCTTTTCAAGATGTCAAAGTTGTAGAAAAATTGTTCCTTCAGGATCTAGTTGTTTAAGTTGTGGTGAAAAAATTAATATCAAATTTAAAGAGGCTATAATTTTAAAATATTCTAAATTTTTTAAACCTAAAACTTTACAGGATATTAAGAGAATTAAACTAAATAAGTATGCATTAATTGTTACAGATAATGAAAGATTAGCTAGAGAAATTAATAATTATTTTATTAATTTAGTTCAAGAGGCTTATAATATCACTAATGATTTTGGACAGGTTGCTAGTGTTGCATTTAGAAATGATTTTAAACAACTTAAAATGGTCCCAGGAAGGCCCTTGAATCCTATGCTTGCTATAAAATCTGAAAGCATAGTTGATGCTCTTAAATCAGTTGGAAGTCCTGCACTCATTGAGTCTAAACTAGATGGATTTAGGTTACAAATTCACAAAAACAAAGATGAAGTAAAACTTTATACTAGAAGGTTGGAAAATGTAACTAATCAGTTTAAGGAATTAATACCTTTAATAAAAAATAATGTTAAATCAAGATCAATCATACTTGATGCTGAAGTTGTTGGTTACGATTTAAGCACAGGGAAACATTTACCTTTTCAGTTTGTATCTCAAAGGATAAGAAGAAAACACAATATAGAACAGAAGTCTAAGGAAATTCCTGTTGAAATAAATATCTTTGATGTGATGTATAATGAAGGAGTTTTTCTTAGTAAAACTGTTCAAAAAGAAAGGAGAATTTTACTTGAAGATATTATTATTCAAAAAAAGAATAAAATTGTTTTAACTAAAATGATGATTTCTGATAATATAAAAGAGATCGACAAGTTTTATAGGGACTCCTTAAGAAAAGGTAATGAAGGAATAATGATTAAAAATTTGAATGTTAAATATATTCCAGGTAGAAAAGTTGGAGGATGGGTAAAATTAAAGCCAATAAAGGAAACCTTAGATTTAGTTATAACTTCTGCAAGTTGGGGAGAGGGAAAACGTGCTAGGTGGATGAGCTCATTTACTCTGTCTTGTAGAGATAAAGATAAACTGTTAGAGGTTGGGAAAGTTGGTACAGGGATCTTAGAGAAAGAAGGAGAATTGACTTTTGATAGTTTAACAAAGAGACTTATTCCTTTAATTATTTCTGAAAAAGGTAAAAAAATTATTTTGAAGCCAAAGATTATTCTTGAGATTGCTTATGAAGAAATACAAAGATCTAGTAATTATAGTAGTGATTTTGCTTTAAGATTTCCTAGAGTAGTTAGAATGAGAGAGGATTTAGGTTTCAAAGATATAGATGACTTAAAAAGAATAAAAAAATTTTTTAAACAATATAGAAAATAATATCTTTAGGACAATAATATTTAAATAAGGAAATATTAACTGTTCATTGTGTTATTCATGAGTGATAATATTTAATTACTTGGAAATAACGTTAAGAGGGGTATCTTGTTAATATGATAGTCAAGGAAGAATTTTTGAACAAATTGAGGCATTATTTTGGACTTAATTTATATGAGGTTAGAATTTGGACTGCTCTTCTTTCTAGGGGTATTTCTAGTGCTGGAGAGTTAGCTGATATCAGCGATGTTCCAAGATCTAGAGCTTATGATGTGTTAGAGTCTCTAGAGAAAAAAGGATTTATAGTTATTAAATTAGGTAAACCTATAAAATATCTTGCAGTTGATCCTAATGAAGTTGTTACTCGTGTTAAAAAATCTATAAAGAATATTGCAAATCAAAAAGTAGAAAAGTTAAGGAATTTAAATAATACTAGTTTGTTGAATGAGTTAAATTCTTTACACACCCAAGGTGTTGAATTTGTTGAACCTGCAGATTTGTCAGGTTCAATAAGAGGGAGGCATAATATTTATTCTCATTTAGAGATGATGATTAAAAATGCTGAGAAATCTGTGACTATTGTTACAACTTCCAAAGGCGTTTTAAGAAAAGTTGAGTCTTTATCTCCAATTATGAGTAAATTAGCTAAGAAAGGAGTTAAAATTAAAATAGCTGCACCATTAGATGGTGATTCTAAAGAACTGATCAGCGGTGCCAGTAATTTTGCAGAAGTGAAAAACATGGAGGAAGTTAATGCTAGATTTTGTATAGTAGATAGTAATGAATTAATGTTTATGGTTATGGATGATAGTGATGTACATCCTAGTTATGATGTTGGTATTTGGGTTAATACTCCCTATTTTTCAAAAGCTATGGAAGGTTTGTTTGATATTACTTGGAGTAATTTACCGAGTAAATAGTTCTATTTTTTATATAGGTTTTTTAGAATAAGAATCTTTATAAAACATTATTTTAGATCATTTTCATTCTCAATTAGGGGAGGTTTAAACTATGGAAGAAGAAGTTAGTAATAATGAAGAACAATTAGAAGAGTCTAATGAACCTAGTGAAGAACAGGTTTCTGAAGATAGTTCTAGTGAAGAAAATGATGATGAAGGATCAAGTGAAGAATCCTCAGAAGAAGATGATTCAAGTGAAGAATCCTCAGAAGAAGATGATTCAAGTGAAGAATCCTCAGAAGAAG
>CAYPAI010000005.1:0-33099 GCA_964408705.1 Candidatus Woesearchaeota archaeon | reverse complement strand
GTAAGAGGAGACACAATAATACTTATTTTACCTGAATAAAAATGGCAAAAGGAACACCCTCAATGGGTAAAAAGTCTGGTAAGAAGAATTTTATTAGATGCAGAAGGTGTGGTAAGCCTGCATACCATATTCGTAAAAAAAAGTGTTCTAGCTGTGGATTTGGGAAAACTTCACGAATAAGATTATTTTCCTGGTTTTCTAAAAAATAAGTAGTTATTTAAATAATTTATTTCTGTAATTTTTTATTAGGCGGGAGTGCCGGAGTGGTCAAACGGGCATGGCTTAGGACCATGTGGCTTAGTGCCTACGCAGGTTCGAACCCTGTCTCCCGCATAAATATAAAACAAAAACTTTAAAACTAATGTTGTGCTAGATAACCTAAGCGAGTTCTAGTTACCTAGCACTATAAGTTATATAAGATAATACTTTAAAAATATTTCGGAGAAAAAAATGAAAAAATATGTACCAGATACATCAGTAATAATTGAAGGAAAAATAACTAAGTTGATCAGGGATAAAAAAATTTCTGGACAAATAGTAATACATAATGCAGTTTTATCAGAGTTAGAAGCTCAAGCAAATAAAAGAAAAGAGATAGGGTTCTTAGGGCTAGATGAATTAAAAGAACTACAAAAATTAAAGAAATCAAAAAAAATAGAAATTAAATTTGTTGGAAAAAGACCGACTTCTGAACAGATCAAATTTGCAAAATCAGGAGAGATTGATGCACTAATAAGGGATTTAGCATTTACAGAGTCTGCAACATTGATCACTGCAGATAGAGTTCAATCGGAATCTGCTCAAGCCTATGGTTTGGCTGTAAAATTTATAGCACAAAAAAAACCAAAAGATAAACTAGAAATTGAAAAATTCTTTGATAGTCAAACAATGTCAGTACACCTTAAGGAAGAATCAATCCCGGTGGCAAAAAAAGGGAAACCTGGGAGCTGGAAGTTAATTAAGCTAAAGAAAAAGAAGTTATCTCGTACAAGGATGGAAGAGTTAGCTAAAGATATTATAGAAAAAACAAAGATTGATCCAAACTCATTCATAGAGATATCTAGAAAGGGTTCAACAGTAGTCCAGTATCAAAAGTATAGAATAGTAATAGTTAGACCACCTGTGTCAGAAGGGATTGAAATAACTGTAATAAAACCTATAACAAAATTATCCTTAAAAGATTATAAAATTCCAGAAGAGATTCTAGAAAGAATAAAGATAAAAGCAAGGGGAATCTTAATTGCAGGGGAGGTGGGTTCAGGAAAATCTACATTTGCACAAAGTATTGCAGAATTTTATTCAAAGAATGGAAAGATTACTAAGACTGTAGAGTCTCCAAGGGATTTACAATTGGGGGAAGAAATAACTCAATATTCTAAAAGCTTTACAACTTCTGAAGAGATTCACGATATTTTATTTTTATCTAGGCCAGATAATATAATCTTTGATGAGATTAGGGATACTCCTGATTTTAAATTGTTTTCAGACCTAAGACTAGGAGGATCAAACTGTTTAGGTGTAATCCATTCTGCATCGGCAATAGATTCTGTTCAAAGATTTATTTCAAGATTAGAAGTAGGGACAATACCATCTGTAATAGATACAATAATTTTTATGGATTCTGGAGAAATAACCTCTGTGTTGAGCTTACAAATAACTGTAAAAGTACCAACAGGAATGACTGAATCAGATCTAGCGAGACCAATAATCGAAGTTTATGATTTTTTAGAAAATAAATTAGCTTATGAGATATATAGTTATGGGGAACAAACAGTAATAATTCCTATCACTAAAGAAAAATCTCCAACTATGGAACTTGCTGAAAAACAGTTAGAGAGAGAAATAAGAAAATATTCTAATAAGTCAAAGGTAGAAATAATTTCTCCAAGTAGGGCGATGATTTACCTACCTGAAAGAGAAATTCCTGCAATAATAGGCCAAGGTGGAAAAAGAATACATAATATAGAGCAGCAGCTAGGTATTAAGCTAACTGTAAAACCCTTAGAAGTAAAAAAAGAACCAACAAAATTTAACACAAACGAAACAAAGAAATATGTTGTTTTCGAATTTTCAAAGTCTTTATCAAAAAGATCTACAGAATTTAACTTAGAAGAGAATTTTCTATTTTCCGCAATAATATCTAACAAAGGAGAAATAAAAGTTCATAAAAAGTCAGAGTTGGGAAGAAAGATTATGGATGCATTAGATACAAACAAAAAATTAGAAATCTTAGTATAATGAAGATACATCAACTTTAGATGTTATGTCTTCAGTTCCTAAATCTCTAGAATAATATACTCTAAATATTTTTGAAGCATAAGGTCCAAGTCGATAGTCGGAAGGGTTTTCAAGTTCCTTGCCTTTAGGAGTAGTAGTTGTCACCAAATAGTTTACAAAAAGATTTTCCTTATTTATTATTAGGATTTCATAACAATATTCTGTCTCAGAGCTTTCACAATTTTCAACCCCTTTAAACTCGACTTCAAAATTAATATTGATTGGAGAAAGAGGAACATCATCTTCTAGTTCCAGAGTAGTCATTCTAACCCATACTAAAACCCCTGTCGCAGAAGCAACAGTTAAGCCTATTAAAAGTATAGAGACAATTAAGGGTGAAACTCCAAATTTATTCATAATATTTCAATTACAAATCTGATTTAAAAAATTAACTGATTTAGATGAGCCCGGAGAGAATCGAACTCCCGATCTTCACCAAGTCAAGGTGATGTCATAACCACTAGACCACGGGCTCAAACCTTGACTAAATTATTAATTAATTAATTTTAAGAAATCTGATTTCAACTAAACCAATAGGATAAATCTTACTCAACTTCTTTTTCATATCCCTTTGTAAAGAGTAATGGATTGTTTCTTCAAATAACTTTTGGGAAGGTTTTTTTGAGAGTTCCTTAGAGATAAACTCTTTAGAAGATTTACCTATTGCAGTTAATACTCCTTTAGAAACTTTTCCTCTGCTTATGATTATGTATTTTATAGTAATTTCTTTTCCATCTTTTGATTTAAACTTTTGAGATATATCTAACTTACTTTTCCTTTTCCTAACCATTCTTTTAACATAGCTTGGAAGTATTTTATATGAAATTAGTTCAGTAATTCCTCTTTCATCTTTAGTACTTGTAACTCTAAATGTTAAACGAATATTAGAATTCCTTGTTTTAGCAACAAACATAAGATTAACTCTAACTTCCTTACCTACAAGGTCTTTTGTTTCATTAACATATGCTTCTCCAATTTCCTTACTGGCAAAATCTGAAGGTGCAACTATCTTGCACCATATTTTCTTTTTTTTCTTAATTGTCTGAGATTTTCGTTTTACTTTTGACATAGTTAATTACCTACTAACAATTTAGCTTTAGTTTTATCATATTTCCAATCTTCTGGAAGGGTTTTATTTTTTTTATAATATTTTATTAATCTATTAATCTTACTTTCAGTTAATCTAAGTCCACGTCTTGCAGTTTGATCTTTATGATTAGTTTCCAAATGCTTTAATATCTCTATTTGTCTTTTTATTAAAGAAGATAAATCTTCTGGTAAGTTATAAGATATTTTATTTTCCTTTAATATTTTTGTAATCTTTTTTTTAGTTAAAATTTGTACATCAGGAATACCATATGAGTCCCTAAGAATTAAGCCAATCTTTGATGGTTTTAAATCTTGTTTACTTAATTTAATTATAAGTTGTTCTATCTCTTTAGGTTTGTATCTAACCCAAGATACATCTCTTTTTTCAAGAGATTTAGTACTTCCACTCTTACCTTTCTTCCTTGAATGCATACGTGCCATTTTTTTTTAATTTCCAGAAATAGATAACTACTTCCGGCATAAGTAAGCCTCGACCAACTTATCCTTAAGAAATGAGAAAATAATTTATTTATAAATCTTTGGTTTAATTAGTAGATTTACGGTGAATTCTCCTAGCTGTTGCCGCCCTTATAAATGCAAAGATTATCCCGATACCAATTAAAACATAAAATGTTGTAAAAATTTTACCAGCTTCAGTAATAGGATATAGATCTCCATAACCTACAGTTGTAAGAGTTATTACGCTAAAGTATATTGAGTCTAAAACTGTCCACCCTTCTACAATATTATAAAATAAGGTACCTCCTAATAAAGTTATGATCACAGTAGATATAAGTAAATTAAATTTATCATTATCTTCCATTGAGTGTACCCATAAAGTTTAAGGTATAAAAAGGTAACTAATAATATTTAGTTGAATAATAAATAGTCCTGCCAGGATTTGAACCTGGGTCACATGGACCAAAACCATGTATACTGGGCCACTATACTACAGGACTGTACTCGAAAGAAAAACAAATTTATTTAAAAAACTTTTTGTTAAGATCCTTTTCGTTTGTATCTTCCCCTTTTTTCAACAATTTTCAATCTATTCAATATTTTTTCATAATTCTTACTTTTCAAATATCCTTTCAAGAAATAATGATACAACTCTTCGAAGTGATTATAATGTTTACTTTCAAAAGCCTGTTTTAATAATTTAATATCTACGGCCTTATCTTCATCTTTAGAGGATATTTTACCAAGTCCAAAATCTATAATGTAAACTTTATTTTTATTAAGGATCATATTTGAAGTTGTCAGATCACCATGGATGATGTCATTATCATGCATTATCGATAGTTGTTTTCCAAGATTTATGCAAATATTAGAGTTTATTTCCTTAGAAGACCTATTTAGTTTATCCTTTAATAGGTCTCCCTCTATGTACTCCATAACAATTTTCATTTCAGAATCATCAACCATAAAAACTTCAGGAACATTCATACCAACTTCCTTAGCCTTTAATAAGAGTTTATGTTCTTTCCTTGTAGGGTATTTTCTTTTGCTGTTATCAATATGTTTATGCCTATATGACTTAGAAATCCTTTCCTTAACTAGATGATTATCTTCAATATATAAAATTGCTTCTGCCCCGGAGTGTAATATTTTCATTTTTAGAATGGATTCTTTCCTTTAAACTTTTTCATGATCTTCTCAGGATTCCCTTTCATCATTTTTGCCATTTTTTTACTTTGACGATAATGTTTTAATAATTCCCTAACTTCTGAAGAATTAACTCCTGAACCTTTTGCCACTCTATCTATCCTTTTTCTATTAAACATTAAATCAGGATCTTCTAATTCTTTTTTAGTCATACTCTGCATAATATGTTTCCATTTTTTTAATTTATCTTCTTGAACTTCAAGTGCTTCTTTTGGTAAGTTAGCCTTGCTCATACCAGGAATCATATCCATAATCTTATTCAATGGGCCCATCTTTTTCATCATTGCCATCTGTTCATACAAATCTAAAAAATTAAAGTCTCCTTTTAAAAACTTTTTACCCAAATCTTTTGCATCTTCTTCACCTATGACTTGTTCAGCTTTTTCTAATAGAGATTTTATATCTCCCATTCCCAAAAGTCTTCCTACAAACCTCTCAGGATCAAATTCCTCAATATCTTCTACTTTTTCACCAGTGCCGATAAATTTTATTGGGGCCCCTGTAACTGAACATGCACTTAATGCACCTCCTGCTTTGGCAGTACCATCCATTTTAGTAGCCATAACTCCAGTTATTTTACAACTTTTATGGAATTGTTTGGCTTGTTTTTCAGCAGTTTGACCAAGGTCTCCACTTAATACAAGTAATTTTTCTTGAGGCAAAACTATTTGATTTAGTGATTCAATTTCTTTTACTAAATCTTCAGAAAGAGCATCTCTTCCTGAAGTGTCGATTATAACTACATCATAACCATTTATTTCAGGCTCATTAATCTTCCATAGTTTAGATATGTTTTTTTCATTTTCATTAACAAAAGTAGTAATTCCAATTTTATCTCCTAGTTGCTTTAATTGTTTCATTGCCGCAGGCCTATGGATATCAAGACCAACTAATGCAACTTTATATCCTCTTTGAGAATAATACTTTGCAAGTTTAGAAGAGGAAGTAGTTTTTCCATTTCCAAACAAACCTATCATCATTATTTTAAATGGTCTTTTACTACCTATCTTAATCCCACGGGTGTCTCCTCCTAAAAATTTAACTAATTCTTCATAAACTATCCTGACTAAGTAGTCCCTATAAGACAAACCCTTGGGGAAATCTTTTTCTAAGGCCCTATCTTTAATATGTTTACTCAATTCAAAAACAAGATTTACATTAACATCAGCATATAATAAGGCTCTTTGTATGTCTTTTATAAGTTCATTAATTAATTTTTCATCAACTAAAGGTGCTCCTGCTATTTTTTTTAGAACGTTTTTCAAAGACTGTCCAAGTTTTTCCATTACCATCCTAGGCTCTCCTTTAGCTTGTTGATATTAAATTTTTCTAGATCTCCATAACCCTGTCCAGTACCAAGATAGATTATTGGTTTTCCAAGGATATAAGATATAGATATGGAGGTTCCACCTTTCTCATCAATGTCTGATTTAGTTAGAATTATTCCATCTAATCCGATACTACTGTTAAATTTTTTGGCTTGTTCAATACAATCATTTCCAGTTATGCTTTCTCCAATAAAAAGTTTCAAATCGGGATTGATTACTCTAGATATTTTTTTTAATTCTTCAATTAGATTAGAATTGTTATGGATTCTGCCTGCAGTGTCTACTAAAACTACATCAAGATTTTTAGTTTTTGCATATTTTATTGCATCAAATGCTACTGCAGCAGGGTCTGCACCATAATCATGTTTAATTATCGGAACTTCTAATTTTTTTGCATGATACTCCAATTGATCTATTGCTGCTGCCCTAAATGTATCCGATGCAGCAAGTACTGGGCTTAAACCATTAGATTTCATAAGTTTGGCAATTTTTGCAATGGTAGTTGTTTTTCCCGAACCGTTTATTCCAAAGAATAAGATTATAGAAGGTCCTTCCTTTTTCTTTGTTTCTTCTACCACATCAATGTTTTTATTTGCAAACAAATCGCTAACTGTTTTTTTTAACTCACCTTCTATAATTTCTGAAATTTTAGATTTTTCAATAGGTACATCTACTAAGCTTACCTTAAGATTTTCTTTTATTTTTTCGATAACTTCTATTGCTACATTATTTTGCAATAATCCAAGTTCTAACTCCCAAAAAATCTCTTCAAATTTACTATTAGTTAGCTTATGTGTAGTTATTGCCCTCTTTACTTTTTTAATTATTCCTTCTTTATTATCTTCAGTCTTTTTTTCTACAATTAATGTTTTCTCTTCAGAATCTTGAGATAACCTACTTACAACTTCTTTGAACTTATCTTTTAGTTTATTAAACATAATTTTTTAATGCTCCATTTTCTTTTTAATATTAATTATTTTTTGCAATTTTACTATATGCCTGATTTGCCAATAAACTAGTTTTAATATGGCTTTTCAATTTCATAAGAGAAGAGTATAATTCATCATTTTTGTAATAGGCTTCCATTTGGGTGAATTTACTCATAATATCTGGAAAGTTTAGTAATGCAGTTTCATAATCTTCTTCCCATATTGATTTATAAGTCTTATCAAGGTCTTCCTTTAATGAGGTTTTATATATAGTATACTCATAAATTCTTACAAAATATTTTAATTTATTTTTTGAATAAATCAACAGTTTTTTATTTATACTATATACAGAAGATAAAGATTTTAATTGGTTAATGTTTTCTTTAATTATCTCTAGATTAGGATATTCATTTTTTTCTAAAAAATTTTCAGTTTCTTTAATCTTTAAGTATATCAAAAGTTGGTCCCTTATGTTTTCAAATAATACTTTATTTTCTACATCTTTTGTTTTTAGTTGAGTATAATGTTTTTTCAATTCATCATAATCTTTTATTGAACTATTAAATTTACCTAAACTAATTTTTTTATTAATTTTATTAGCAATTTTCAGAAATTTATGATTTTGTTTTATTAACATAATAAAAAAGTAGAAAAAGAATTTTATAAGATTTTCCTTACATCATCATGTCTGGAGACATTCCTTGTCCAGGAATAGGTGGTTGATTGTTATCTCCTTTACTTGCAATAATATCATCTATCCTTAAGATTAAGTCTGTAACTTCGGATGCACTTTTTATTGCCTGAGTCTTAACCTTTAAAGGTTCAATTACACCTTCCTCCCACGAATTCTTAACCTTCCCTGTAAAAACATCAATACCAAAATCATTTTGACCAGCATCATGTTTTGACTTCAAGTCAGTCAAGATATCGATAGGGTCTAAACCAGCGTTTTCTGCTAAGGTTTTGGGTATAATCTCTATTGAGTCTGCAAAAGCTAATGCCGCAAGTTGTTCCCTTCCACTCATGCTATTTGCAAATTCTCTAAGTTTTTTTGATAATAAAGTTTCAGTTGACCCTGCACCTGAAACAACCTTCCCATCTGTTACTGCTGAAGCAATATCTCCCAATGAGTCTTTTATCGCTCTTTCTACTTCGTCTATGAAATGGTCAGTTCCACCTCTAATAAATATAGTTACAGACTTAGGATTGTTACACTCTGTAACATAAGTCATGTCTTCATCACCTTGTTTTTTTTCCTTAACTAGCCCTGCTGCTCCCAAATCCTCTCCAGATAAATCCTTAAGATTATTAACTATCTTAGCACCAGTAGCCCTTTGAAGTTTTTTCATATCTGAATGTTTAACTCTTCTTACAGCATAAATACCATATCTTGATAAAAAATGTTGGGCCATATCGTCAATTCCTTTTTGGCAGAATAAAACAGTAGCTCCACAATTATTTATTTGGTCCACCATATCTTTCAAAATCATTTCCTCTTGGTCTATAAATGATTTTAATTGAGAAGGATCAGTAATTTGTATTTTTGCATCAATTTCAGTATCTTTAATTTCAAGAGGGGAATCTAATAATAAAACTTTTGCATCACTGAGTTTTGAAGGCATCGAAGAATGTACTTTTTCCTTGTCTAATAAAATACCCTCTATTAATTCGGAATCATCTACTCCTCCTCCAACTTTTTTTTCTATTTTTATGTTATCTAAATCTATCCCATTTTCATCAGAGATTTGTCTTATTGCCTTTACACATATTTCTGAAAGTTTTGATTTAGATGCTTCTGCACCTTTTCCAGTCATTGCAGTTTTAGCTATGTTTTTCAATATTAACTCATCATTTATTGTGACTTCTTTAGATATACTATCCAATATTTGATGAGATTTTTTTGCAGCAAGCCTATATCCCTTTGATATTATAGTCGGGTGTATATTTTCATCTAATAATTTTTCAGCATTCTTCAACAATTCTCCAGCTAGTACTACTGCAGTAGTTGTACCATCTCCTACTTCAGATTCTTGAGTTTTTGCAACTTCAACAATCATTTTAGCTGCAGGATGTTCAATTTTCATTTCTTCTAATATTGTAAC
This sequence comes from Candidatus Woesearchaeota archaeon, assembly GCA_964408705.1. Lineage (GTDB taxonomy): Archaea > Nanobdellota > Nanobdellia > SCGC-AAA011-G17 > PNOQ01 > CAYFNK01. Next base: position 23,709 of record CAYPAI010000005.1, on the reverse strand, counting down.
TCCATCATTAGTTATAACTACATCATTCGTACCGTCTACTAACATTTTGTCCATCCCTTTAGGGCCTAGTGTTGTTCTAACTGTTTCTGCAACTAATTTTGCCGCTAATATGTTATTTCTTTGAGCTTCTTTTCCCACTGTCCTTTTACTTCCTTCAGATAATACATAAATTGGTTGATTTTCTGTCATATTTTAATACCCCTACAATAATCTATTTATTCTAGAATGAAAAAATGAGAGTTAATCAATTTATAAAGTTTATTAAATTAAAGGAATATGTATTTATTCCTGCAGTTGGTATATAAGGTCGCCAAGGTTTTGAGCTAATACTGAGTACATTTTTTGAATTATTAGTTCATACATGGCTTCTTTTAAGGGCCCAGTACACAAATCATATGGTGTGTCAACAGCAGTGTAAGACTCTGAAGAGTTGGGTACTAAACAAGTCATAGATTTACCAACAAATAATTCTCTAGTTTCAAAGTCAGATTCTTCACTAGTCTCTAGTATCATAATCTTAATTTCACAATTAGACCCTTTATCACCAAGGATAGTATACTCAAACAAATTACCACGATCTTCAAATAAATACTTAGCCTTGTTACAAGATTGAAATTCAAGATCAAAACAAGATCTGTCATACTCACAATCTTTTTCGTAATCAAAATATGCTACTGTAGATATAAGTAATATTATAAAAACTAGTGGAATGAAATTTGAGTATTTATTTTTCATACTCATTATTTCTATCTTTAGTTTATATTTTTTTCTATTGGCTCAAGTTTTCCTTTGTTATTATCTTTAGTTTTGAATATCTTGCATTAACTTTTGAACCATTTCCTACAAGATATTTTATTCTTCCTCTTTCAGAAGTTTTAACTAAATTTAGATCGATTTCACCATCAAGAATTACTGCATGTACATCAGGTAAACTTCTAACTGTATTAACTAACTCAGGTATAGGAACTTTTCCCAAAATACTTAAATCTTTATCAAGGATATAGGCTCCCTTTGTACCAACAAGTTCATCTAACATTCTTTTATAAGTCTCTGCCTCTTTTTTAGATATTCTTATAGATGACCGAACTGTGTTTGTTCTTGGTACAGTTCTTGTTAGAGGTCTTGTCGGTTTTTTAACTATCTTTTTTTCTTTTTTCAAGATTGGTTTTTTAAATTTAGAAGGACCTTTCTTAAGTTCCATCTTTATTTGTTCAAAGGAAACTTTGCTACGAAGAGCCTTATTAATTTCTTTCTTAGTTAATTCTTCAACTTCTTTTCCATCTGGAGCCTTAGAAACAAAATCTATTTCTGTTGTTGCTATCAATTCTTTGATAATTAGATCTCCGCCTCTATCTCCATCCACAAATGCAGTAACTGTTTTTTTCTTACTCAAATTTTTAATGGTTAAAGGTACTGAAGTCCCATTAAGAGCTATACAGTTTTTAATTCCATTTTTTAACAAATTAAGAACGTCTGCTCTACCCTCAACAACAATAATGTCATCAGAATCATTTATACTTGGTCCAGAAGCTAATTTTTCTTTACCATAATCTACAACTTCCATCATCCTAACTGAGTTAGCAACTTCTTCAGTAATTTCTAGAGAATCTGGAAGCACATTATAAGTTAAATCTTTTAATAGTTCTTTCGCCCTTTCCATAATGTGATCCCTTTTACTAGTTCTAACATCTTCTATGTTTTTAGATGTCACTTTTGCATTGCAAGGACCTATTTTTTCTATAGTTTCAAGTATAGCTGCAATTAGTGCAGTTTCGGTTTTATCTAAGTTTGAAGGGATTATGATCTCTCCAGTAGTTTTACTACCTTTAGTTTCAGAATTGATCTCAATTCTTCCTATTTTTCCATTTCTTTGAAGTTCCCTAAGTTCTAAGTCAGAACCTAGCAAACCCTCTGTTTGTCCAAATATTGCACCTACAATGTCTGGCCTTTCAACCACACCTTCTACGACAATTTTAGAGTTAATTATATATTTAGCTGATACTAATCCGATTTTTCCCATTTTTACCCCCTATAGGTTTCTAATCTAATACTACTAACATTTATAGAACAAGTTTACAATTTTCTTTTTTTTTCTTATTTTAAATTAAATTATGATTTGTTTTTAATGTATAACTTATTCTTAGTTAGTTTTTACTATTTGATCAATATAATGTTGCCCGTAACACTAACTCCCAAGCTCATAGCTTGAAATAATCGTTAGCTCCGTTGGGTAATCTCATGACGGGCATTAATAATTAGCTTAAACCTATTTAAAAAACTTATGTTTTTACCTAAATTTGTATAAATTTAGAAAAGATTTAGTTTTATTAAATAAATCATAAGTATCATCTTTCAATTCTTTTTCATAAATTTTTCTTTTTCTTTCTGTAAAAAATTTATCAGAAACGCCTCTCAAAAATTTCCAAATGGGCTTATGTTCCCATTTTTCTTCATAATCTGTAAGGATATATGATCCAAATGAAAGGTTTAATGCACCTTCAACTATCTTTTCCTTAGGAGTTTCAACTATTTCATAATCCTTAACTTTAAATTTCAAATATACGCAAAATTTTGAGTAATCATCTATAGGTTTTGAACCTTCCCATTTGATTATTACATCTTTCTTACCAGATTTAATTACATCTTCATATTCTTTTTCAAAAAAAGAATACCCATTAATCTCAAACCAATATTTCAAAGTTTTGTATAGTTCTATCAAATTAAATTGTGCCTTATGACTTATAGATAAGTCTGTTACTATATGATCAATCTCCATAATTAGTTAATTAAATATTAGATTTATAAAATTTTCTTAAACACCATACATTTCAAAGAATTTTTTTACCTCTCCATACAACCCATATGTTTTGTTATATAAGTCTGTTTTGTGAGATTCTATTTTATCCCTTATTACAAAATTATTGTATAGTTTTTGGAAGGTTCTACTTTTCCATTTGTTCTTCCAATCTAAATTTAATTTCGCATTAAACCTTATTTCAACTTCCCCCTTGTTAGTTCCTATTTTTTTCCCTTCTTTTTCTATTTGAATATCCTTTAATCCTACAATAAAAAAAGTTATACCGATAGTATAGCTTACATATTGGTTAAATATTTTATCTGCTCTCCACCTTACTTCTATTTGTTTTGAATCACCTTTTATCCTTTCAACATATTTTTCCTCTTGAAATGTTTTTTCATGGTCTCCGTAGCCTTGAAAATCTAACCAAAATTTCATGTTTTGGTATAACTCTGCCATGTCAAAGACTCCCTTGCCCTTAGTCTTCATGCTTACTACACTTATAGTTTCTTTCATTTACCTATGGAACTCCAAAACCTGTTTTGCACAATCAAAAAGATCATTTAATTCACCTTGCAATTTGTCTTGATTTTTCTCAATTTCTGATTTTAATAAATATTTTTCATAAATCTTAAATAGCCAATTTGAAAATGCAGAATTACCAAATTTGTTTTTATAGTTTGATATAACTGATGCTTTAAAGGTTATCTTGGCAAAACCATTAACCAATTTTTCAGATGCGTGATTTATATTTTTTAATAAAAAATTAACTTCCAGATTATACTTTAAATAATCTGTAATCTCTCTATCTAACTCCCAAACTAATATGATTTCTTTCCCTTTATCTCCATGTTTTTCAGTGTGTTCCTTTTCATTAAAATCATACTTATGGTCACTTACCCACTCTTTCATATTTGAATATAGTTTAGGTAGGTCAAAAACTCCAGTTTCCCTTATTTGGAGACCTCGTCCAGGATTAACTTTATGTGTTTCACTCATGTCTAAGATTCTATCTCAGTTATTAATAAACTTTATGCTTAGAAAAATATTATTAAATAAGTAGGCATGCTTAAGGTTCGAAAAAGAGATCAAAAGATGGTTTTACCTTAGCCTTTCCTCCCTCATGCGATTCATAAGCACCAATACTAAAAATTAAAGCTGCTCCGTTCCCGGTCTGACTTGGTTCTTCAAAATATTGATCCTATGAGACATAAGATCAACGTACGGGCCAAGACCAACGATTGAATCACAAATCCTGACCAAAAGCTTCAACCCCACCATAAAGCTCATTTGTGGTAACAAGTAAGAGCTAACTACCCGGTCTAGCCTACATTATAATTACATATATTACTATTTTTAAATATATCTTTTAGTAATAATATTGAGTTATAGATTCAATTCTCATAAATTTTATAAGTTAAAATAGATTTACTAATTTAAAGTGGAAAAAAGAATTCTTATTAATGGGGCAGGTACGGTTGGAAATAGAGGAGCAGATGTTCTTTTGAGCATGGGGGTTCCTGTGTTTATGTGTAAGTATGATGCATCTAATGGAGATATTAAGACCAAAGAGCTAAAAACACTGTTAAAAAGATATAAAGATACGGAAGTAGGAGATATTCCAGTATATGCTACAAGAGGTAGTGGTTTAGAGGAAAGGATAAATAATATTAAACAACATGTTGGAAGGTGTGATGGATCTATAGAAGATGTACCATTTAAGGATGTTGCCCTAGCAATCGATTGTTCACCTGAGATGGATATAAGAAATCATCTTGATGTGTATTCTCCTAATGATATTCCTTTTGCTATCAATGGAGGGGGAGATGATAAATTAGTAGAAAGATTATACTGGGCAAGTATTCCAGATTCAACAACTCATAATGACCCAAATATATACAAAAAAAGAAATGCAAAAATTGTTTCGTGCAATACTCATGCAATAACCACTGCATTAAGTGTATTAAAAAGTTCATTTAAGGAAAATAATTTTAAGGAAAATTTAAGGGATAAAATTTATATCGATTTTGCAAGGAGACATGATGACCCTCATAAAGGAAAAGAGAGGCCACTATTTGTAACAACTCAACGTAAACAGTATCATACTGATGAGGTTTATTTTCTCATTCCAGAAGTAAATTGTGAACTTGATACAACTGTGTCTAAATGGCCAACAGAATATTTTCACAATACAACAATGATTATTGACCTTAAGGAAAAAGTTACAGGAGACCTACTAGATAAAATAAGGTTAGGATTTCAAACTTACCCAAGAGCAATATTGGAAGAACACGAGTTAGGTCATGAAAGAACTAAAACTGCAGCAGAATGGTCACATATAAAAGATGCAGATATTCCTTTTCCAGTGTATATGGTGAACAGGTCCGGAGATTATAAAATTGTTATTAATGGATTAACTCCTCAGCGGGGTATTGTTGCTGCAAGTACTGCCGATTATGCTCTGTGGAGGACAAATTGGTTCAAGGATTTAAGGACCATACAAGATGTGTTTGATTATACCAATCTAAATGCAAAATATAGAGGTGAAGAATTCCAACATATCAAAGGAGGGATTCAGGATAACTTGTCTAAGTTTGAAGAGTATAGTAAAGAAAGAGAAAATAAATAATTAGTTCTTAATAGATTAATATTTAACAAAAACCTTTATAAATAAGACAAATCTTCGAATTAAAGTAGGTTATACAAATGCAAAGAGTTGGCGGATTTAGAAGAAAAACAAGAAGAAAACTGTCTAAAAATGTAAGACAGAAAGGTAAGTTTAGCTTGACCAGATTCTTTCAAAGATTAGTTGAAGGAGATAGGGTTTATTTAGTGGCTGAACCTTCTATCCAAAAAGGGATGTATTTTCCAAGGTTTCATGGCAAGGCAGGAATCATAGATGGGAAACAAGGAAGTAATTATTATGTAAAAATAAAGGATGGAAATAAATCCAAAAGATTATTAGTTCATCCAGTTCATTTAAAAAAGGTATAAAATGGAAATAATAAAAGAAAAACCAGTTAGTATAAACGAAATAAAAGTTCACATTGCAGATATGAAGAAAAGAGAAAAAGAAATAAATTTTAGAGCTAAAAAGGTAGAAGAATACTTAAATGCTATAGTGAAGATTAAAAAACCAGAAGAGTTTAGGAAAGATTTAGGTAATTTAGAGATAAGTAGATTAAGAGAAAAAAGCATAGTGCATGTTATGAATATCTGTCCAAAAGATATGGATAGTCTTAAATCAGTATTATCAAGTGAGAATCTTACTTTAAAAGAGGATGATCTAAAAAAGATATTAGATGTAGTGAATAAATATGCTTAAAATTAAAAATGACTCCACAATCAAAAGAAGAAACAGCAATTATTTTGGATTTCCTTCCACATGGATATCCAATGGATTCAAGGCCAATGCATATGAAGACTTCCATAGCTCAAGCTATAGGAAAAGATCATTTTACACTATTAGAGTTAGTTCCTAAAAAAGGAGAATTTCTTCAACCTCATGAAGAGGTTTATATTGGGGAAGGAAAGAGAGATAAAATTCATCATATTATAGGAAAGATTCAACTATCAAAATTAACTCAAACTGCAAAATCAGAGATAGAATTAGTTATTCAAACTGCAGTAAGATTAAGGGAAAAGACCTTTGTCGAATTTTTTAATAAGGCACAACCTTTAAACACAAGGATGCATCAGTTAAATCTCTTACCTGGAATAGGTAAAAGACATACTGAAGAGATAATTGAAGTAAGGGAAGAGAAATTATTTGATTCATTTGAAGATATAAAACAAAGAGTAAAATTAATGCCAGATCCTGAGAAAACAATAATAAAAAGAATATTTATAGAACTTAATAGTGAAGATAAACATAGGTTATTTGTTTAAGAATAATAAAAAGATTTTTAAATGCACCAAGAACCTTTTTCGTAAGAATGAAAGAAGATTTAAAACACATTGTGAGGATAGCTGCAACAGACTTAGATGGGGCTAAACCTTTAAAACAATCTCTTTTAAAAATAAAAGGAGTTAGCCATTCTATGGTTAATGCAGTTTGTAACGTTTCTAAAGTAGACAGAGAAAAAAAGACAGGTATTCTTAAGGATGAAGAAATAAAAAAAATTGAAGAAGTAATAAAGAAGCCTTTAAATTTTAAAATTCCTTCTTGGATGCTTAATCGAGAAAGAGATAATGAATCTGGAGAAAATAAACATTTAACAGGTGTAGATTTAAAATTAACCAAGGAATTCGATATTAAAAAATTAATGAGAACTAAAAGTTATAGGGGATTACGTCTTTCAGTTGGACTTCCAGTAAGAGGTCAAAAAACTAAATCAAATTTTAGACCAAACAAAAGGAAAGGTAAAGGTTTAGGAGTTAAGACCAAAAAGAAAGGTAAGAAAGGTTAAAGATGGGTCAAATAAAGAAACAAAGAAAAAAGTATAATACTCCGACACACCCTTGGCAGGCTGAAAGGTTAAAAGAAGAATCAGTTTTTGTTACTAATTATGGTTTTAAAAATAAAAAAGAAATTTGGAAAGTAATGGCTAAGCTAGACAATTATAAAAATCAAGTTAAGAAAATAATTGCAAGTAAAGGGGCTGTTCAGATGGAAAAAGAAAAAGAACAGTTGATGAATAAACTATTAAGATATGGTTTAATAAAAAAAGATTCAAAAATAGAAGATGTTCTTGATTTATCTTCAAATAGTTTAATGGATAGAAGATTACAAACAGTAGTATATAAAAAGAATTTAGCAAGATCTCTAAAACAATCAAGACAGTTTATTGTACATGGTCATGTAACTGTTAATGGAAAAAAATTAACAGTTCCATCTTATTTAGTCGATGTAAAAGAAGAATCAAACATTCAGTTAAACGATACGATCCCTAAAGAAGTTATTATTGATAAAACTAGTACGAAGAACTCTGAAGAGAAACCAGCTGAAGAGAAACCAGCTGAAGAGAAACCAGCTGAAGAGAAACCAGCTGAAGAAAAAGTTCCAACTGCAAGAGAGTTGAAGGAAAGAAAAGAAGAGGCAAGTGCGTAAAATGATTAGAAAAGAATTTAAAAAACAAAGATGGGGCATAGCCCATATATATTCTTCTTACAATAATACAATTATTCACGTAACTGATATAACTGGATCAGAAACAATTGCAAAGTCTTCAGGCGGGATGATGACCAAAGTACACAGGTTAGAGAGTAGTCCTACTATAGCTATGCAGGCTGCAAAGAGTGTAGCAGAAGGTGCAATAGAAAAAGGAATAAATGCAGTTCATGTTAAAGTTAGGGCTCCTGGGGGCCATAATGGACCAACTAGTACTGGACCAGGTGCACAAGCAGCAATAAGGTCCATGACTAGGGCAGGATTAAGAATAGGTAATATAGAGGAAGTAACACCTCTTCCACATGATGGATGTAGAAAAAAAGGTGGAAAAAGGGGTAGAAGGGTTTAACATGAAAATAAAAACATTAGAAAAAAAAGATAATGAATTAAAAGTAGAGATTTCCGGAATAAATCATGCGGAAGCAAATACAATCAGAAGACTCATAATATCAGAAACTCCAACTTTATCAATAGATGAAATTGAATTTATAACTAATGATTCAGGATTATATGATGAGATATTAGCAAATCGATTGGGACTTATACCACTAGTAACCGATTATAAAAGTTATAATCTAATAGAAGATTGTACTTGTAAGAGTGAAGGTTGTGTGAAATGTCAAGTTGAGGGCATTATCGAAATTAAAGGACCGAACACAGTTTATGCTAGTGATTTAAAATTTAAAGACCCAATCATAAAATCAGCATATGATAACATACCAATTGTTAAACTATTAGATGGACAAGAATTAAAAATTATAGTTAATGCAAGATTAGGTAAAGGTAAGGAACATATCAAAAACTCACCTGGGGCAGTTTTTTATACGAATAAACCAGTATTAAAAATAACTAAAGATTTAAAGTTAATAGAAAAAGTAAAAGACAAGTTTCCCAAATTAGCATTTAAAGAAGGTAAACTGGATGAAGAAAGTTTATTAAAAAATAATCTTTATGAATCTTGTGAAGGAATAGATGATTCTGTTTTAAAGGTAGATTATGAAGAAGATAAGTTTATATTCGAATTAGAATCATTTGGACAACTAACTCCAAAAGATATTTTAGAAACAGCAATAAATGTTTTTGATAAAAAATTAGATAGTTTTAGTAAAACTATAAAATCTTTAAAACCAACAGCAATGAAAACTCTCGCTAAAAAGATAACTGGATAATACTATAGCGGGAGTGCCGGAGTGGTCAAACGGACATGGTTAAGGACCATGTGGCTTAGTGCCTACGCAGGTTCGAACCCTGTCTCCCGCATTAGAAAATAAAATGAAAACAGGAACAACAAACCCAAACATAAAAACTCTAATAGAAGAAATCAATAAAAATTCTTCAAAAGAAGATTCTGGATTCTGGAGAAGAATCAAGAAAGAACTAGAGAGGTCTAGAAGGAACAGAAGAGAAGTAAATATAACAAGACTAGAAAAAAGTACAAAAGATAAAGAAGTTGTTATAGTTCCAGGAAAGGTTCTTGGGGATGGAGACCTCAAGCACGATTTAACAGTCGCAGCTTTACAATTTTCAGAAAAAGCTAAAGAAAAGATAAAAAATACATTAACAATTAATGAGTTACTAAAAAATAATCCTAAAGGTAAGGATATTAGAATTATAGGATAAAATGACAGTTATAGATGCTACAAATAATATAATAGGAAGACTTTCTTCAAAAGTTGCAAAAAGAGCACTACTTGGTGAAAAGATAGACTTGGTTAATTGTGAAAAGGCAGTTTTTACAGGAAAGAAAGAAGTAGTATTTTTAAAATTTAAGGAAAGGAAAGAAAGAGGTAATCCATTAAAAGGTCCATTTTTATCTATGATGCCAGATAGATTTGTTAGAAGGATAATACGAGGAATGTTACCTTATAAACAAGATAAAGGAAAAAAAGCTTTTAAAAATATAATGTGCTACATAGGAATTCCTACTAATTTAAAATCGGAAAAAATAGAAAGAGTTAAAGATACAAACATAACGAATAGTAAAAGTATAAATTATGTTACTGTTGAAAAAGTATGTAAACACATTAAAAAATGAAGATAATACATAACTCAGGAAAGAGAAAAACTGCAATAGCTAAAGCTACTATGAAACCAGGAAAAGGAATAGTAAGAGTTAATTCAAAATTACTAGATAATTATGAACCTTTAGCAGGAAGAATGAAGATAATGGAACCATTAATATTAGCAGGAGATATCTCTAATAAATATAATATTTCGGTTAAGGTCATGGGCGGAGGATGGAGTTCACAAACAGAAGCAGTAAGATTAGCAATTGGAAGGTGTTTAGTAGAAGCTTCAAAGCCTTTGAAAGATAAGTTTTTAAAACATGATAGACAATTATTAATTGCAGATACAAGGAGAAAAGAAGTTTGTAAACCTAATGATTCAAAAGCAAGATCAAAGAGGCAAAAGTCTTACAGATAGTTAAAATGATAATTCCAATAAGATGTTTCAGTTGTGGAAAACCGGTAGCTCAGTTATGGGAAGAGTTTAAAGAAAGAACTGAGATTAAAAAAGAAGATCCTAAGGAAGTCATGGACGAATTAGGATTAAAAAGATATTGTTGCAGGGCACTATTTTTAGGACATGTAGATTTATTGGAAAAAACTGCACAATATAAAAAATTCTAATTTTTTATTTTTTTAAAATACCCAAAAACTAAACTTTATTCTTGCAGACTTAACAAAATGTTTGTTATGTACTAAAATATTTTCTGCATAAAAAGTATGAGGATTATTAACTTCAAGATTGTATACTACTGAATCCGTTTTACCACTCTTAAGGATACTGTCTACTTTTATACTCTCACCAGATAAAGATTTTAGTTCATCACCGACTACTAAGTTTTTAGCCTCGACCCATTTTTCATTAACATAGAATGGATGTTCAGGTGTGACTTCTAATTGGTTGTTTAATAATAAAAGTTCTTTGGAATTACTAACAAAAATATTCTTTACTTCTGAAGATACTTTTTTGTTTGATTCTGGGTCAAATGAGATTATTTCATCTCCTCTTCTTAGGTTTTCAATTTTTGTACTCTTACCATTTAAAGAGGCTATTTCTGTCTCTCCGGAGAAACATTGCCAATTAAAACTACCGCTTCCAGAAACGCACCAATTATAACATGTACCAGGGCCACTACTTCCGCATCCACTACACCAATCTACTGCCTTAAATTCTTCATCAGAAACTGTACCTATGAGCCAAGGTATAAATAATTCATGATTTATTTTAGATCTTATCTCATTTCCACTAATATCATTTTGAACAAATATTTCACTAATACTTTCTAAGTGTGTAATTTCATTAAGAATATCTCTGGAATGAGCATAATTTTCAGAAGTTCTCACTGGGTCTAAAACAACTCTGCCTGATGGGTCAACACCATAAGATTGTTTAGATTGGACAGAAAGGTCAATTGTATACTCAGTAAGTTGTTCTCCAGGTGTACAACTCCAATCTTCACCACAATCGTTAAGAATATCACAATCACATATTTCATAGTTTCTAGTCGTCTTAATTAAAGTTCCATCACTCAATTCAAGTTCAAAAACCTCTAGAGACTCAAACTTATCATTTAAATCATCTATAGAACTATGAATAATTTCTTGGATAGGTAGTAAGGATTGATCACCCGATACACCTGACCTAATAACAGGATCTCCCCCGTTAATTGGATCTGTAACTTTGGGCCCATCTTTAGGACTCATTACAGGACTACATCCAGAAATAAATAAAATACTAATTAAAACTAAACATAAAAATAAATTACCTCTTTTCATAAGTTAATAATCATTTACCAATATATAAATATTTTTATTATACAATTCTTATTTTTTCTTAATGAGAGATGAATATTGGTTAAATAATAGGTTAGAAAGAATATGGGGTTTGTTAATCCCTGAGGTAGAAAAATTAAATAAAGTTTCCATAGTTTTCAAAGGAAAATGGAAAACTAAGTTTGGAGATATTAGGAAGTTGAAAGACGGTTCAACACAAATAACGGTCAATAGTTTGTTTAGGCACATCGATGTTCCAGAACATATAATTGACACTACTATTGCACATGAGTTAATACACTATATGCACGGTTTTCAGTCTCCTCATCCTCAAAAGTTTAAATATCCCCATCAAGGAGGAATAGTAGATAAGGAGTTAATCAACAGGGGGTTTGAGTTGCTTTTAGTTTTAGAAAAGAGATGGGTGAAGAATAATTGGACAAAAGTTATTTTGCCTTTAAAGGAAAACGCATATACTTCTTACAATCAAGACAGTAATAAATCACCTTCTTATCTCGGGTCCTTATTCTACAGTTAACTCCAGGCATAAGATAATGATAACAATGTTTACAAAATTTCCTTTTGAAACCCCTGGGATACCTCAAGTTTACTTTCATTGCATTTTTTCTTGCAAGATGAATATACCTATTTGCTAGTTCAGGACTTTCTTTAAACACTTCATCAGCCTGCTGAAATAATTTTTTAACTTTTTCTTTTGCAATTTCTTTTTTATCTTTTCTAGGCATTATTAACTATTATTTTTAATAATATAAAAATGTTTAGAAATATAAAGTGGACAACTTTTCAAACTTCCCGCAACAAAGTGCAGTACCAAATGAAACGTAAGATTGCTTAACTGCCAGGTTCGAAATGGGTCTGGGTGTTTCCAATCCACTATGGTCGTCCAAGAAATAGCATAAATACGAAGTTTATAAATCTAACTAAAACTATATCCTTAAAATTATATCCCGATTTGGACGTTTACGAAATCATCTGACCTTGTATCAAGATTTATATCTCCCATAGCTTGAGAAATAGGTGTTGTTACCCATTCATATTTTGAAAATGTAGAGACACCTCCACAATTATAAGTACAAGGAAACGTTGTCTCAGTACAAGTATATATTTCATCATGACCAGGGTGAGTATCATAATGAACATCTCCAATACGGTATTTATCACACTTAAGCCAAGCATAAACTACTTCTCCTTCATCTTCAACTAATGTACAAAGGAAAGTAGGGATGTTATTATATGTATTACCAGATAAACCATTATTTGAACCAGGAAGACCAAAAGCATACCTCCACTCATCAAGAACACATGCTGCATCAGATCCAGAATTATCCCACCAATTTCCAGGTTCAGTAGCATCTAGAGATCCTACCCAATTTCCTAAATCATCAAAAGAGTATGGGCTAGCACCAGAATAATACCAATCATCAATTATCGTACCATACCCAATTATTCCTTTAGCACAATCATCAGTTCCAGTACAAATTTGGTATCCACAATCATCTTCCATTGCATAAGCAACACAACCATCTGTAGAATCTTCATGTGTCCAAGAACAATCTCCCCAACTCCAAACAGTTCCACTATCTAATAATCCAAATCCTATACTAGTAGAAGTAGATGCAGAGCAACCACCATCATCATCCATACCCCCAACAAATACAAAATTATATCCAACAAAATAATCTCCTTGAGTGCAATCTGCAGGAGAATTTTGAATAGTTTCAAAAGGTCCACAAAGTCCCCCATTTAGAACATTTGGACAAGAATCTCCGGAATGATCTTGACTTAAGCAACTAGGATCATCTGGGGCCAATTTTTGAGAACCATCTGGCCCGGTTCCAGTAAGTCCTAAGTCTGAAGTACAGTCTGACCAACCAAATTCTCCCGCATTAGCAACATTACCATCTCCATTGTCACACTCTCCATTCCCCCTACAAACACCACAATCTGTTGGACAAGTATCACAATCTTCCCATTCACAAGTTGCACCATTACAACTAGCTGTCCAATCTTCACTATTTACGCATACACAATCTCCACACATTCCGTTACCACAAGTAGGCATTTCTGGAGGAGAAGGATAACCTTCGCATCTAGGGCGGGCAGTAGGATTCTCAGAGTCTGGACAACTTATAGTATATCCTTCTACTGAAGGATCTACTTCTGCAGTTTCAGGATCTATAATTAATGCAGCACAATCTATATTTCCTTGTTTCATTACACATCCTTGGCCATTACAATTTTCAGAAAGATCACACCAATATTCTTCAAGGAATTTAAGTCCCATTGGACCATCTACACACCTGTCACTTTGTCCATCTCCTGAGTTATAAAATTCTGAATTAACTGTTCCTGCATCCCATACATTAAATCCGTGTACACATAAAGTATCTGATGTGATAAAATTAGGTAGATCAGTAGGACAATACCAATCAGAATTAGGAATAGAATCACTATCTGAATCACAAGGGATTCCTGTATTTACTGGTCCTGATCTACTTCCAGCTCTCCCTTCACCACTTATTCTACAATTAGGGAGGCAATCTGAACCCCACCAAGCATTTGATCCACCATCGTCACATTCTTCACTAAATTGAGTTTCAAGAACCCCATTTCCACAATGTTGTGGTTGACAAGTAGGATTATTTGAATTAGTTATATCATCACAAAAAGCAGTAGGCATTGGTAATTCTGATCCTATACAATCTGTGTTAAGTTCACAACTTCCACCAAGTCCTACAGTAAACCAATCACAATATCCTGGTAGAATTTGTTCTACTTCCAAACAATCATCACAGTAATAATCATTATTAACAACACATTTTTCAGTTTCACAACCATTAGCAACTCCCCAAGCTGTACAAGGACCTCTAGTTATTTCAATTTCATTCCAATTACATTCTCCATTAGCACCACAAGAAGAAGGTATATTAGGCGGGTAATCCCACCATCCACAACTAGTAATACAAGAATTTGTAGTGCCACCACCACCGCCACCCCAACATATGACAGTGGCATAGTCTCCATCTACATTACCCCAAGGTATACAATCTGCTGCGATGACTCCTCCACCATTTCCAGGATGATAAGTTTCTCCAGGTAGTTTAATTTTAATTTTCCCCTCAATAATATTTACAAAATCATGTTGTGAACCAATTATTTTCCTAAATCTAGGATCAAAGAATTGTGAACCAACATTTCTATAAGTTATTTTATCATGAGTATAACATTTCCCACTTCTATCTTCTGAAAAAATAACTAATTGAGGATTTTCTTCAGAAAGACAAGATCTATGATTAGGAATTGGAAGTCTAATATTATCTATATCTTCAGTAGTTAAGGAATAAGAGTTACTCATTTCATTATATGATCCAGATAAAGTTGTAAAGAATGGAAAATCAACATTAAAATAACTCTCCATATTATCCCAGAATTTAGCCATTTCACTAAATTCTTTAGAATTATAATCAAGATTATATGTTGGATAATATTTTTCTATTTTAGGATCAAATAATTCTTCCTGAAATTTTTTGTTTCTATCAATTTCATCTAATGAACGGCAAGCAACTTTTCCATTAGAATATTCAAATTGGATTTCTACAGAAGGATGAGGGCAATTATAACTTTTAGGTGCAACTTCTTCTCCGAATCTATATCTAGAGCCTTGAGGTTCGCATGAAGAGATAATTAATATACTAAACAACAATAAAACTAACATACCCCTTTTCATAATACAAATTAAAATAATACGAATATATATATCTTTTTATTTATTATATTATAATAATAATTTTTATTTTAAGATATTTAGTGCTTCTTCTTCAACAAAATGTAAATTACCTGGAATAATCAAGGATTGAGGATATTTCGAAAAGTTATAATTACTTAACTCTTTCAAACTTCCCTTTTTTATCTCTCTATTTTTATTTCCTAAAGCAGCACAACCAATAGCTAAATTGCTTTCATCAACATTTTTACTAATCAAATATTTGCAAGCTTCATTAATTGTTAAAAACTTATTAGTTTTAGGATCTAAATCTAATAAAAACAAAGTATGCATTCCCAATTTTTTGTTATTTTCCAAAACGGTTATAGGAGTATCAATATTTTCATAATTAAAAGGGATAGAAGTTACTTTTCCATATTTATATAACTCTAAACCAATTATTCCAACTGCAGTTAAAACAGAAGCATTGTGTATAAAATCAACCTTAATTTTTTTTTCTTTAGCTCTTAATAATAAATCTGTATGAGTTGTAGCAGCAAATATATCTCCAATAACTAAAAAAGCAACATTATTTTCTTTAGCTTTATTTAAAATTTCGTCAGAATTTTTTTCAACTAAATCTCTATCAGCTAGTACTACCTTTTTACTATAAAACTCTTCTAATCTCTCAATTGGAACAGATAAAATATTAGTATAACTTTCTAAATAAATATAATCACAAGATTTTACTACTTCCAAACCTTTCACAGTAATATCTTTTTCATCTCCTAATCCAATTCCAACCATATATAGCATAGAAAAAGTCAATAAATTTGATTTTTAAAGTTAACTGAAAAAACTCTTTTCATAAAATAATACTCAAATGGGTTGATGTAAAAAATTAACGTTTTCTGATTAAATTATAAAACAAAGATCCTGAAGCAAAAGCCAAGAAATATTCGGAATACAAACTAACAAAATCACCAATCAATAATAAACTCAAAGGTATTGCAAAATAAAGTAAATTCCAACTCCATTCTTTAATTTTTTTAGAGTGATATAATAGAGAGCCATAAGGCAATCCAAATATAAATATTAACGCAGTTATACTTAAATCATTAATTAAAACAAAAGTTAAACCCAAATAAAAATAAATTTTATTTAATTTACGGGATAATAAAACTCCAATTAAAGAAGATATAACAACTAAAAAACTAAAACTAACATTATATAATAAAAATAATATTAAAACAAACAATATACTTTTTTCAAGTAAGATAAAATACTTTTTACCATCTTTCAACTCTTCCCTAGTATACTTACCTAAGAAAATTCCACAAACCAAACCTAAAAAAGCAATTAACCAATAATACATGAAGGTAATCTAATGCCTCGCTATAAAAAGTTAACTAATTATTTTAATTTTACAGCAGTACCAAATGCGAGCATTTCAGATGCTCCAGCCATAACTACTGAAGTTGTGAACCTTAGGCCTATAACTGCATCTGCTCCTAATTTAGATGCAGAATTTATCATCCTATTGTAAGCTTCTTCTCTAGCTTGAATTGTCATTTTAGTATAAGTTTTTATTTCTCCACCAATTATTCCTTTTAATCCAGCTAAAACATCTCTTCCTATATTTCTTGCCCTAACTGTACTTCCCTTTACAACTCCTAAAACTTCAGTTATTTCTTTTCCAGGTATATTTTCTCCAGTAGTTACAATCATTTTTTTCTCCTAATCCCCTCTATTTTATCTGCATCTTCAGAGTTCATTATAATAAAGCTTCCGATTATTATGAAAAATAATGACCAAAATATAGATCCAAAATCATAATTAGGTTTTTCATAATCTGATAAAAATATAAATAATCCTATAGCAATAGATAAACTTCCACTAATTAATGAAGACCAGTTCATATAATAAGATATATTTAGCAGATATAAAAGATTATCTAACCAAATTATAGATTTCCATAACTCTTTATTAAATCAGTAACTTGTTTTTCTTTATCTTTTAATTTACCTTTATATTCGCTTAGTAAACCATACATTTGTCTTTTAGAATAAACGGATCCCATTCTTTTATTCAATTTTCTTTCAATTTTAAATAATTCTTCTAAACTCCTACGGTTTAATGGGTCTAGTTTGTAAGGTACTTCTCCAGGGTTATTCAAAACAAAATCAATAATATCCATTTTAACTAATAGTTTTATCCATCTCTCCCACTAAAGTCTCTAGCCTATAGTCACGATTACCTAAAAACCTTTTTTTCAATTCTTGAATACTAAGTTTTCCTTCTTCTAAACCAGGTAATAAATCATTCCTATAAAAATCAATAACTTCCTCCACAGTTTCACAATACTGCAACCTTTTAATTATAGTATTAGCGTAAAAATCATAAATCAAAGGTTTAATTGGTTCCATCTAACCAATAGGAAGTATTGAATAATATAAAAACATTATTGAGCTTCAGACATCAAAATCAAGAAATATATTACAAATTACAAAAATACTTATTAAACAGGTTAGAATTACTTGTTTAACTAATGAAAAACATAATAAAAAGAGGTTTAACGTTTGATGATGTCTTGTTGATTCCAAAAAAATCAAACATTTATTCTAGGAAAGAGGTTTCACTAAAAACAAAACTAACAAAAGATATAGTTCTAAATAATCCTATCATAAGTTCAAATATGGATACAGTTACTGAAGCTGATATGGCAATAACTATGGCAAGAAAAGGAGGAATGGGAGTTATACACAGGTTTATGTCAACTGAAGAACAAATAAATGAAGTTTCAAAAGTTAAAAGATCTGAATCCATATTTTTAGATAATCCCCATACTTTAGAAAAAGATAACACAGTAAGGGAAGCAATATCTTTAATGAATAATAAAGGCATAAGTGGAATATTAATAATAGATTCAAAAGGAAAACTAGAAGGAATTTTGACTTCAAGAGATATAAGGTTTGAAGAAGATATGGATAAAAAGATATCAAATATTATGACTAAAAATTCAGAGTTAATAAGTTCAGAATATGGCATTAAGTTAGAAGAAGCCAAGGAAATACTAAAAAAATATAGAATTGAGAAATTACCAGTAGTAGATAAAAAAGGATATTTAATTGGACTAATAACTAGTTCGGACATAAGGAAAAGAGAAAAATTTCCAAATTCTTGCAAAGATAAAAAAGGAAGATTAATGGTAGGTGCTGCAGTAGGAGTAAAATCAGATTTTTTAGATAGGACTGAAAAACTTATCCAGTCTGGATGTGATACAATAGTAGTAGATATAGCTCACGGACATTCTGATTTAGCAATAAATGCAGTTAGAAGAATAAAGAATAGGTTTGAAACTCAAGTTATAGCGGGAAATATTGCAACTGCAAAAGGGGCTCAAGAGTTAATTGATGCAGGGGCAGATGCAATAAAAGTAGGAATTGGTCCAGGAAGTATATGTACAACTAGGATCGTATCTGGTGCAGGAGTTCCCCAGCTTTCAGCAATAATGGATTGTGCTACAGTATCCAGGAAAAGAAAAGTTCCAATAATAGCAGATGGAGGAATAAGGAATTCAGGAGATATTGTAAAAGCATTATCTGCCGGGGCATCTACAGTAATGATGGGAAATATATTATCTGGAACAAAAGAAAGTCCAGGGATAGTAATCTCCAAAGAAAATCAGAAGTATAAGGTCATCAGAGGGATGGCATCACTTGGAGCATCCTTAGGGAGAGCTAGTAGAAATAATATAACAGATTTATCAAAAAATAAGGAATTTGAAAACTTGACTCCTGAAGGAGTAGAAGCGTTAGTAAGGTATAAAGGAAGTGTTTCAGATATTTTAGATAGTTTAAGTAGAGGTATTCAATCTGGATTTAGCTATTGTGGGGCTAAAAATATGAAGGAATTATATTTAAATTCAGAGTTTATACGAATAACTAATAATTCTTTGAAAGAAAGTAAACCTCATGATATAAATTCTATTTAGTCATAATGGTCAAAATCGTAATCTATTTTTCCTTCTCTAGATTTTTGTAAACCTTTCTTAATGTTTAAACCATTAAAAATAATTTTAGAGATATAATTAAATCTTCCATCTTTTTCAAACCTTCTCATAGAATGATATGCTTTTGTAGATTTCAAGAATTTAAATTTTCCTTCTTTAGCAGCCCTTATTGTAAAATCCCAATCTTCCCAAAGTCCTAAAGATTCATCAAAACCTTTAATCTTATCAAATAAACTTCTTTTAACAAAAATAGAACCACCATTTGCAAAAGGCTTTTTAGTATACTGATATAATCCTATAATCTTATTATAAGTATTGTAAATTAATTTATCAAAGTATTTTTTGCGATTAGATATGCCTTCTAGATCTTGGAAGTAAGGTAAAAGTTTTACTGAGGCCATATCCAACTTCCTATGTTTTATTTCAGAGATTGATCTTTCTAAAAAATTTGAATCAATATACATATCCGCATCTAAAAATAAAAGATAATCTCCTTTAGAATACTTGGCAGCATTATTCCTGGCAATAGAAGGTAGTCCACCTTTAACAACAAGGTCTACATCATAAGTCTCTTCTCCAAGATTAGCATCAGCAATAATAGTTTCTAAAGGCTTTACAGTTTGTTTTTTCAAACATGATAATAACTGGTCGATATAATTAAATTTCTTTCTCTCATTTTTTACAGGTATAATTATAGAAATTTTCATTATTCGATAACCTCTGTATTTATATGAGGCAGTTTACAAAAATCAGTTGAAAAATTATAAGCTCCTGCATTAAGAAATACAATTTTATCCCCGATTTTAGGATTATTTAAGAAAATAGAATATCTAAATATATCCATTGAGTCAGGAGTACAACCTTTTATAGTATATCTTTGCCCATTATTCAATTCTCCTTGTACTAAAAGTCTAATATTTGCAATAAATGTATCCATGGCAGAGTTATACACTGAAGCATTAATAACGATATTATTGTTATAAACGTTTACTATTTCTGTTTGTAGCTTCACAGAAGGGCCTGCAATAAATCTACCAGGTTCAATTATCATTTCAATATTCTTAGAATTTAGGAATTCTTTTACTTCTTGAATTTTCAAAAATATGTTTTTAATAACTCCAGAACTATAATTTTTATATTCTATAGGGATTCCTCCTCCGATATTTACAAAATCAATCATATCAAAAACTTGGATTGAATCTTCTAACTCTTCTTTCAAAGACCATTCACTAACATTCTGAGTTTTCCTGTGAAAATGAATACCTAATTTATCAATATTTTTTATTTCTCTAAGCTTAGGGATTAAGGTGTTTATTTGATCGGACTTCATTCCAAAAACAAAATGTTTTCCTGTATGGATGGTATTCTCTCTTAATCTAAATCTTAATAGGACATTAAATTTATCTTTCTTGTCTTTAATGAAGTCTAAGAAAATATTTAAATCATGTTCATTATCAATAACGAAATTATGAACCCCTTGGTTCAACAAGATATTAAGTTCTTGATTTTTCCAAGCTTGACCAAAGAACCAAACTCTAGATTTGTTTTTTATTAGTTTTAAAGATTCTAATGAGTGAATACTAAAAAAAGAATTTGTAATATCTTCCAAGACTTGACCGACTTCAAAATTTGTTTTCAAACTATAAGATATATGGTCACTAAATTTTTCAATAAATTTATATTGTGATAAAACTTTAGATTTACTGAGAATAAAATTAGCTTCAGTTATCATTTTTTAAAATACCTTCTTTAGTTAAATCTTCTAAAGCTCCAGACATCACAAGTGGAAAATTAATTGAAACATCTCCTATAACTGTAACTGCATCTGAATCATCTTTTACCTTGCCCCAACTTTTGGCTTCATTAGTAGTTGCACCAGACATACTTCCAGATGAGTATCTGGCAGTAGTCATGTATACTGCATAGTCTAATCCACCATTTAATAGGCAGGCAAGAATTGCATGATGTTTAGAAATACTCCCTCCCAAAGAGATTAATCCTTTCTTTTCATCATGGCTTGTACTTAAAAGAATATTTTGAAAATCCTTTACAACATCAATAACAAAATTCTTGTGATTTTGTTGAAACATAAACAAGTGAAATCCTAATGAACCATCGGTTATAGCAGGACAAAATATTGGGACATTGTTTTTAGAAGCTTGATAAAGAATTGAGTTTTCATCTTTTAAATCTGAACCAATTTCTCTTAACATTTCAGAAACTGCCCATCTCGGTTTTTTACTATAAATCTTTTTTAATATTGGGCCCATCAAATCCTCAAATTTAGCATAAGATTCACTTTTAATATATAAATTACCAACTCTATTAATTCCTTTTTCATATAACTCTACATCATCTGAGTTAAAATCTCCAATAATAAAATTTTCACCATGAGCTTTCATTATATCTTCTTCTAATCCACCAACTGTAGTTACAATAACATCAACTAAACCAAGTTTAATCAATTGGGCAAAAAATCCCCTTAATCCAGAAGTAACCATATTAGAAGTAAATGTAAGATAGATCTTAGCGCCATCTTTCTTCATTTTAACAATAGTTTCTCTAGCTTTTCCTAGTTCAATACTTTGAAATCCCACATTAGACAAATCACTAACTAGTTTTTCTACTTTCAGATCAGGTTTCCATTTAAAATCCTTAACAAATTTCATGAATTTAGGCAAAGAAAAGCATATAAAAGATTAACTAATCTTTGATCAAATCAAAATTTGATATAAAAAATTTTCCAAAAAATTTAAAATACACACTAATTTACTATTTCTATGGAATATTTCATGGATTTTCAAACAGACTTAGAGAAATCAAAAGTAGTAATCTTACCGCTTCCACATGAAGAAACCACTTCTTATGGGAAAGGAACAAAAGAAGGACCAAAAGCTATTTTAGAGGCATCAAGAGAATTAGAAAATTATGATCTGGAAACAGATTCAGAACCTTATCTTAATGGAATCTATACAGAAAACTATACTAAGTTAAGTGAAATAGAACAATATCTGGATAAATTTGTAATAGCTTTAGGAGGAGAACACTCAATAACTCCTCCCTTACTAAAAAAATTAAACCAAGATAATCTATCAATACTACAAATAGATGCTCATGCTGACCTTAAGAATGAGTTTGAAGGAAGAAGAGATAGTCATGCTTGTGCAGCAAGAAGAATATATGAAATAAACCCAAATATAGTTCAAGTAGGAGTTAGGTGTTTAGATAAAGAAGAAAAAGATTTTATAGAAAAAAATAAAATAGAAACGTTCTTTATGAAAGATATAATAAATAATCCTGATTGGATAAAAAAACTTATATCCGAATTAAAAGAAGATGTTTACATAACTATAGATTTAGATGGATTTGACCCTTCACTAATTCCTGCAGTAGGTACACCTGAACCAGGAGGATTAAACTGGCATCAAGGATTAAATTTGTTAAAAGAAGTATTTAAAAAAAGAAATGTAATTGGAATGGATATAAATGAGTTATCTCCAAAAAAAGAAGACTTAAGATCACCTTATGCTGTTGCTAAATTAATGTATCATTGTATAGGTTACAAATTTTATAAACATAAATAAAACTTATTTGTTTTTAAACTGTTTTAAGTAGGTGGGACCATTAAATAATAATCCATCTAAACTAATTGATGCATAAGCTTTTTTAGTATAAAAAGCAAGACCCATTCTAAGTATATTGGCAGAAGCTATTCCTCCAACTAATCCTGCAGCAGCAGTATCTGCATCTATATCTAACCCAATTGCATAAGGAATAGTACTTGCTAATTTAACATGACCGTAATATTGTGGAGACATAATAGTAACTAGCCCTGCATTTTTAACAGTTAATTTCCAAGCCTCTTTATCAGATATCAAAGCAAAAGCCTCCTGGTCTTTTTGAGTCATAGAACCACAAATATAAACGCTAAGAAATTTATCTGCTAAAGAAGGAAAATTTTTGTTTTTTAAGAAACTATAACTCTTTAATAACCATTTGTTTACAAAACCCGTTTGATCAATATATTCTTGATATAGTTTGAATGCTTTTTTTTGTCAGTTATAGAGTATTTATTATTATATTTCTTTAACAATTTTTTTTCATATAATATTTTTTCAAGCCCTGTTCTTACCATTTTTTATAATAAAATTAAAAACGCCGAGACTGGGATTTGAACCCAGGCGTCCCGAAGGACCCGGATTAGCAATCCGGTGCAATAACCAGGCTATGCGATCTCGGCATATAAAGAGAAAAAATCTTTGTTTTAAAAAACTTTTCTTTAGAAAG
>CAYPAI010000004.1:0-64248 GCA_964408705.1 Candidatus Woesearchaeota archaeon | reverse complement strand
AAGAGCTAGACAGACTTCTTCTAGAAAATGATATATAACTAGTACTATAGTTAGGTTTATAAAATAAAAGATTTTGTTTTTACATACCCCGCTGTAGCTCAGTGGTAGAGCGTTCGGCTGTAGATGCTATTCGATTTGGTATTAACCAAACATGAAAAATAGTCAGCCGTACCCGAAAGGTCCCAGGTTCGAACCCTGGTGGCGGGATTCAGGAAGTTTCAACCACACTTTTTGACTTAGGCATAAGCTAGGTGTGAAAAAAGGATACAAAAACTTCCTTCATTTATTTTTAAAAATTCTAGAAAAAAAACTTTCTTTTTTCTTAACCTCTTCAACAACTTCTGATTTTTTCTTAATTTGTTTATGAAAGCGAAGAATATTTTCTTCTCCCAAAATCTTCTTAAAACTCTCTGCTTCATTTAGTATATTGCTATTTTCACAACTAGGACATTTTAAAGGAATTACATCACTATTTGTTTTCCAAGAAAAAGTACACCATTCACAACGATAAGGATCTCCTTTAACCATATTAATAAAAGAATTATGTCAGATATAAATAACTTACGTTTAATGATTATGGTATTCACAACCACCACATGTAAATGGGGTATGGGTTGCATGTTTTAAAAATTCAGACTCATTATGGCTCGATTCATTAGAAGTATAATTTTTAGTTAAATTATCACTAGTTTCAAAAAGAGTATAATCTTGACCTAAATAATTACTCAAAGGCCTTGAAAAATACTCATTTCCTTCAGATATTTTTTCATACATATTATATTCCTTAATGGGTTATTATTTAAATTACTTTTGATTCCAAGCAGCATCAAACATAGTAGACATTGCATTAACAAAATAAGGACTGTTAATCCATACCCCTATATCTGCCCTATCTGTAGAATCATCACCATTTAACATAAACAACAACTCTTTACCATCAACTAAAATAAATCTTGCATCAAATTTACCAAAGGATTTTAATTGTGCAGTAGTTTCGAAACCTTCCGTCTTAGGTGATGCAATCTTGATCTTAACTCCATTCTTAGATAACTTATCTAAAATTGTATTAAACAAGTCCAACTTCCTTTTTAAACCTGTTTCACTAGTAGAAATGATAACACTATCTTTAGCGCTCTTGATCATAGATTCTATATGACTATAGATATTTTTTCTACCTTGTATTAAACCAGACAAAGTGCTAGGGTCAACATGGTTTATACCATTCTTATACAATAAGTTTATTTCATTAAAAAATTCTTCATTTCCAACTTTTGAAATATAATCAACTTGAGATTCAGCATTACTCAAAACTTCTTTCTTAATTCTAGATAAAACTTCATGAGGACTAACTGCAATATATTTTATAGGTTTACCTATCTTAACTATAATAAAACCTCTCTTCTCTAAAGATTCTAAAACATCATAACTTCTCGATCTTGGAACATTACTTATTTCGGCTAATTCTCCAGCAGTAGCAACTCCCTTAGATAATAAGGCTGTCCATATCTTTACTTCATACTCATTAAGATCAAAAGATGACCTTACTTTTTTTAATAAATATTTATCAACAATCATTTTAGTCCATATTTCCTTTTCATATCTTTTATGTGGGGTGTTACCTCTGTAACCCTAAAAATATCTTTGTTATCTACCATATAATGTACTGAAAATACTTCAACATCATTCCAGATTCCTGGTAACTCTGTACCTAATTTTAAATTATAGATATGTTCATTACCGTTATCTCTAAATTCATATAATCCTGAAAAATGTTTTTCCATTTGATTTCTTAAATCATTAGATCTTACTCTAAAATATTCTACACAATCTTCACCAGAATAATGAGTTCTATCAAGTTTTGCATTACTAACTATTTTACCTTCTAATGTTTTTCTTTTTTGTAATCCTGCAACAAATTTTTTAGTCATTTTATATTAATAACTTAGATTTAGACCATTTATAAACCTTACTATTTTTATTATTAACTGGTGGTAAAAACTATACTACAAACTTCTTTACCTGAGATTTAGCTTTTTCCCTATTCTTTTGATGTTGTTTCAAAAACTTTTGTAATTTATCAATAGTATACTTTTTTAGATCTCCAGATAATAAACTTCCAGATTTATAATCCTTATAAATTTTGCCTAATTTAGCATTATCTTCTTCTAAAAATAAATTAAGGTATTGATAACAAACATCGACATCAGGATTTCCTCCCTTTTCTCTATGTTCATCTACTGTATCTCTACCTCCAGAAAATGCTTTTTTTATTTTTTTTTCAATATCTTTCATTGAATCCGTAGTATAAATTGCTGAATTTGGATCAGAAGAAGACATTTTAGATTTTCCAGATAAACTAGGCAAAAACTTAGATAATATGTCTCCAGGTTTAGGTAGTCTTAATTTATGGGCAACATCTCTTGATAACTTAATGAACACATCCTGGTCTGCCCCTACTACAACTAATGAAGGAACATGATACTTAACAGTCGGATATAATATATGTGCCGCCTGCATAGCTGGATAAAAATTAATCCCTATATTGCTACTATTTTTAAAACCAAAGGCAGATTTTACTGTACTATTAGTTATTGTCTTTGAACAAGTTACTGCTAAATTATATAATTCTTGATTCATATTCTCAAAATCAATTATAATCTCTGTTTTTTTAGGATCAAAACCTAAGGCTAATATATCTAATAAATTATCATATGCAAACTTTTTAGAATCTTCAAAACTTAGATTTTTATTAAATAAAAACTTTTCATCATCTGAAAAAGGAATAAAAACCCTGCACCCAAACTTATCTTGCATATCTTTAACAAATTTAAATATAAATAAGTGGGCTAAGGTCATTCTTTGAGAAGGACCTCTTCCTGAAACAATTGCAAAATCTTTTTTTATTATCTTATCTAAATCTCTGTGTGCAAAAAATATTTCTTTTTCAACCAATCTTATCCCCTTTAGCTTAGTCCTTAGCTTACTATCTAATAGAGTTGCTCCAAACTCTTTTACAACTTTATCATAGTTGATTTCTCCTTTTACTTCATAAGGCGTTATTTCCATATTATAAATTCTAAATTTTAATTATTTAAAGTTTTTTATAAGAATAATTAATCTTTTTTCTCTAGTTTATAATTCAAAAAAGAAAAATACCAAGGAAAATCAATAGAAATTTCTAATGGATCTAAACTATTTTCACATTTTTTAAGCTTGACTCTAGCCTCTTTAATGTTTAAAGGCTCATACCCCAATGGAACTTGATAAACAATTAAAGAATCATTATCTACTATTTTATTTATATTGATATCATAAAATTGTTCTCCTGCCATAATTTTATAAGATCCCTCTTGGTCCTTAGAATCTAAAAATTTATTTATTAAAGTATTTACAGAAATTACAGAAGAATCAGCTTGTAAAAATCCGCTATCTCCATCATTATTACTGAAATTTACACTTACAAAGTTATCTCCCTTATCAAAATTATAATTAGTATAAACATCATTAAATCTTTCATAAATATTAATTAGACCATCCA
The DNA here is from genome assembly GCA_964408705.1 of Candidatus Woesearchaeota archaeon. GTDB lineage: Archaea > Nanobdellota > Nanobdellia > SCGC-AAA011-G17 > PNOQ01 > CAYFNK01. Next base: position 60,710 of record CAYPAI010000004.1, on the reverse strand, counting down.
AACCAATTAGCTCATTGTATTCAAAATCAATTAAATTATCTAATTTTCCATCTAATCTACTTTCATTCTCGGATCTTAAATAATTAATCTCAAAATTTGGAAATAACCATCTATCAGAACTAAATCTTAAATTATCTTGGGCACTTAATTGTGAAAATAAAAAATAAGAAGTAAGAAAAAAATATTTTATTTTTTTCATTCTAAATTTTGTATCTTGCATTACCGTCTTCATCTATATGAAATTCAATATCAGCTTTAATTTCATTATCAATAAGATATTCAAGCTGACCTACAAATCTAGTTTGTTCAGAAGCATTAACTCCTGGAAGAGAACCATACTTTGATATACTTGATTTTGGTTTATAGTTTCTCTTAAAACTTCCTTCCTTATTCTTAGTTTTTACTAACTTTGGACTTTTTATCTTACCCATATATCTTCTTGCAAGTTGCCATTCTCCATCACAAATTGCATCACTCAGCCTATTATAAACTTTAATTTTTTTATAATCAACTGTCTTTAATCTTGGTTTAGATATAACTCTTTTTTCGCTGTACATAACGTCTTCACTGTAATCCATTAAATTCACCTCAAAGTTTAATATAAATTTTGATTACATAATAATATTTAAAATTAACTAAATGGGGCCAGAGGGATTTGCACCCCCGATTGTCGCTCTGGAGGCGACCGGTTTCCTACTAGCCTATGGCCCCATAACAAAAATAAAAAATTGATTGTTTAAATAAGTTTTTATATATAACATATAGATAAACCTTTTAAATAAACTAATTAAAATAAAAAGATGAAGCATAATATAAAAGTTTCATTAATAATTGTTGGCTTATTTTTAGTTGCACAATTTATAGGACTATATGTAATTGATTCTTACTTTGAAAAAGAATTACCTTTTGGTATAGAAAGTCCTGAAATTCAAGAAGATACAAGTTATATGCCAATGGCTATAGCAATAATAATTGCAACAGGACTTGCATTACTCTTGATAAATTTTGGAGCAGAAAGAATATGGAAGATATGGTTTTTATTAGCATCTTTATACCTATTAACTATATCTCTTGGAGCATTTATAAATCAAGAAGCCGCATTAATCAGTTCAATAGCTTTTATATCCTTAAGATATTTTAGACCAAGCATTATCTCCCATAATATTATTGAACTATTTGTCTATGCAGGAATAGCTTCATTATTTGTTCCAATTTTAAGTATTTTTTCAATAAGTATTCTTTTACTAATCATTATGGTATATGACGCAATAGCAGTTTGGAAAACAAAACATATGATAAAATTAGCCAAATTCCAAGCAAAGGCAAAAGTATTTGCAGGACTAGCAATACCCTATGCTAGAAAGATAATAACTAATAAAAAAACAAAGAAAAAAGAAAAAATATTTACAAAAACAGCAATACTTGGAGGCGGAGATATAGGTTTCCCGATGCTATTTGCAGGAGTAATTTTAAGAGAAACTGGATTCTTAGATGCATCATTAATCGCAATATTTTCTGCTTTAGCCCTTTTAGGACTTTTAACTTTTAGTAAAAAAAATAAATTCTATCCTGCAATGCCATTCATAGGTGCAGGGATATTTATAGGTTATTTATTAGGATTATTAATATAATATTTTTTTCATTTTTTAATAGAATATTTCCCTCTAGAGATTTTTTTTATTTTCTTTTCATCTATTAATTCCTTAATATACCTCATAACACTAACCCCTACTTGATCTTTTATTTCTTTATGAGTTCCTTGACCTAATTCTAAAATATCTAAAACCTGTTCTTTCCTAGACATTTTGCTTTGTTTTATTTTACTAGGTGCAATATTAAAATAAGTTTCAAGAGCCAATGGTAAATTATTAGGATAAATCTGTTTTCTTTTAATATACTTTAATGAATTTTTATCTTTTGTTTTAAGAAATTTAGATATTGGTTTTACAAAATCATCATAGAGTTTTACTCCCCTATTGGTAATTTTTATTTCTGAATATTTTTCTGAACCAACCCAAGGCTGATTACACTTAAGATAACCTTTTCTTTCTAAAAGTCTTAACTCAGATTGAACTTGTTTTTTATCAAGATTTAAAATATTTGAAAGATCAATATAATTATAATTATCTTTATTCTTATCAAAATGATTTAATATCTTTTCAGAAACATCTTGTCTTTTAAATATTGAATTATTTCCATTTTTTTTATATTTTGATAACTCATAAAATATTTGTCCTTTTTTGTTCATATCAATTGAATTAAAATTAATTAAATTTAAATCATTAAATTTGTTTAACCTATCATAAGCAACACCAACACCTATTCCTAACTCTTCTTCCAAATCTTTTTTCTGTAAAGTTTTTTTATTTCTAATAAACTCTAAAGTTTTAACAGAATTATAAGGAACATTATTAGGTCCGCTTCCAAAAAGAGAATATAAACTAAAATTAAACTTCATTGGAAAATATAAAGAAAATCTTGCAATATCACCAATTGCACATTCTTCTGCAATATCATTTAACTTCCATTTTTTAGTTCCTTTAGTTGTTTCATCTAAAAAATATGATAAAGAAGCACTAGGCTCATTAGAATCACAATGAAAATGATAAGATTTTGAATCCTTAGGCAATCCATCAATACCAAAAGCATCTGCTTCTTTTTTAATTGACCAAGAACTTTTATAATCCTCATCTAAAAGATATCCAAGTATAAAAGACTTAAATTCATTGTTTATTGCTCCATATACTTTCTTTTCTAGATCTTTCATTTTGTGATAGGTGATTCCTCAACCTTTGATTCTAAAGTTTTCTCACTATCTGAATATTTTTTATATTGGCTAAATGAATTAAATCCTGCCTCGGTTGCTATATAATTTAAGTAAGAACCAGTAAAGGGAAAGTCACCTAAAAGAGTATATCTATCATTTATTTCCCTATTCATGTCATTAACAAAATTATGGCCAAATTCCTCAATTAAATAAGGAATATCTTCTAATAATTTTAAATGGAAACCTCTAATTATCTTATCAATAACTTTCTCATCTGTAGAATATTTTTTTGCTAAATTAATTTTAGTTTTTGAGTTATCTCTATAATTATCCCTTAAAATATATTTTAAAACTATATCTTTTCTCTCTAAATTTGAAAATAAATCTGACTCAGCACCAATTTCATATTCTTTAGATATCTTTTTTATCCTTAACTTATCATTTATATTTAATATTATAGCCATTCTAATATAAAACACCAATCAACAAATATTCTATATCCTCAAATCTTAATTTACCTGGGTCAGTAAAAACACTATTATCTCCTTTAGTTACACAATACCAACCATCATCATCTTCTCCAATCATGATAACCCTATGGACTATCAGATTATTACTCCAAGATGTTTTAAAACTAACTACATCTCCTACAAAAATATTATCTTCAGAACTAGGAACTATTTCTAAACCAATTGCGCCATCATCTAATAATGGGTCCATTGAGTTTGTATCTGCATAAATAGCACCAGAAACACCTTCTATGTCTATTATAATCTGATTCTGAAAGATATAAACATCATCTTCCGAAACCCTATCTTGGGGAGAAATTAATTCCTTTGAAACAAAACTTGAAGGATTTTCAAAAGAGCTCCCACTATAAACATAACTTGAAGTCCAACCAATAAGGAATACTAAACTTATTAGTAATATTTTAATTAAATCTCTCATTTTTACAAGAAATATACATAAATTTAACTTTATAAGGTTTACTATTTGTTACTACTAAAAAGAAACAACTACATAATTACCTTAATCTTATTGATTCTAAAGCTTTAGGGACTGTTGTTTCCATCCTAAACATCTTATGTATTGAACTAGCAAAATCTAAAGAACGAGATTGCTCACCATGAATAGCGATTAATTTTTTAGGCTTGGGATTTAACTTTGAAATAAAATTTACTAATTGTTTTCTGTCAGAATGTCCAGTAAATCCATGAATTGAATGGATATCCATTCCAACTTTAACTGGAATTTGTTTATTTCCTTCTTGAAACATTATTTCCTTTTCTCCATCCTGTAATCTTTTACCAAGGGAACCTGGGCCTTGATAACATGTTAAAACCATAGAATTCCTAGAATCATTAGCTAAATGCTTAAAATAATCTACAGATGCTCCTCCTGTCATCATTCCAGACGTAGCCATGATTATACAAGGACCTGTATCTTCAACAACTTGCATCATTTCTTTTCTAGACCCTACTTGTTTAAAAATATCTGATAAGAAAGGATTTTCACCCTTATGAAATACTGCTTGCTTTATTCTATTATTAAAAAAATCGGGATAAGCTGTATGGATTGCAGTTACATCACCAACCATACCTTGTAAAAAGAATGGAACTTTATCGATTCTTCCTTCCCTCATAGCTTTCTCTAAAATAACTTGTATTTCTTGAGCCCTTCCTACACCTAAAACCGGTAACAACACCTTTCCCCCTCTTTGGATAGTAGTATTTATAACTCCAATTAAGTAATCCTCACATTCTTTTCTAGAAGCTTGTATATTATCTTTTCCACCATATGTTGTTTCTATCATCACAGTCTCTAATCTTGGAAATTTGGTTGAAGCCGGAGCTAGTAAATTAGTTAATTCATAATTCATATCGCCTGTATAAAGTAAGTTATGTAATCCTTCTCCAATATGTAAATGACACATTGCACTCCCTAAAATATGTCCTGCATTATAAAAAGTTAATCTAACATCTGGAGTAACATCTGTAACTTCATCATAACCTAATGTCACTACATGTTTAACCATTTTTTTAATATCTGTTGAAGAAAAAAGAGCATCCTTTGCATCTTTTTGACCTACACTTATTAAATCTAGTAAAAGTAATGCACTTACATCTCTAGTAGGTGCAGTCATATACACTGGACCCTTATAACCATATTTAAACAATAGAGGTAATAAACCTACATGATCTAAATGAGAGTGAGAGATTATAACTGCATCTAAATCTTCTATTTTAAACTCTGGTGCATTAAAAAATGGATGAGCATCTTCTCCTGTAGCAGCAACATTAATCCCACAATCTAAAAGAACATTAGATTCTTCAGTTTGGAGTAGAAAACAAGATCTACCTACTTGTCTAGAGGCCCCTAAAAACGTTAATCTTACCCATTTAGTAGGCCTATCCTTCTTCCTAGTGCCATATATCCTTTCTCCAACAGTATGTAAAAATTTCTTACGTTCATCACTACTTTCATAAAGAACTCTTCTAATATTCTCAACTATTTTTGAATCTATGGCAGGTATTCTTTGAACTAAAGGAACAAAAAATGTTTGTTTTTTAATTTCTTTCAAAAGTTCACCAGATTTTCCTATAGCTAAACCTGGCTTTTCTGCCTCTATTACAACAACAGACCTAGGAATATCAAAATTTAGCTCAATTTTACCAGCATCAGACGGAATTATCTTCCTTATCTTCTCTTCTGCATTTTCAAGATCATCACATAATGAAGGGTCTGGCCTTAATTCTACTCTTTTCTTGATAGAACCTACTATCTCTTTAACAGTATTTCCTCCATCTAAAAAGAAATCTCTATTCTTAGTATACAATACAATATTTGCACCTTCAAAAAGAATGCTAGATATTTTAGCATTCGGAGGAAGCATATCTTTTATTTCTTGTAATATTTTTATTGCCATTTATAATTATTATTTAAAAATTCTCTAAGTTTTGAGAGAAAAACAATCTATTGAATTATTTTTTCTACTTTTTTTGAATGTATCTTATGTGCTCCTTTAGAGTTTACAACAAAGATATCTATTCCATCACCACTTGCTAAATCTCTATTAATCGCAGTATTAACGGCTTTAATAGCTAAATCAATACCATCTTTAATGGAAATACCATCAATATATGAACTTTCTAAAACCCCGTAAGCCAACATGCTACCTGATCCAGTTGAACAAAAATTACTGATATTAGTTAATGAACCATCCACTCCTAACTCATAAAGGTGATCTCCCTTTTTATCATGTCCTCCAAGTAAAAAACTTACTATACCTGGAACCATTGACATTTTTCTAATATTTTGGTATAATATCCCTGATAAAAGATTAGCTGCTTCTTTTGTACTTAATTTTTGACCGGTTCTAACTGATCTTAATCTAATCTCAGCTGAGATAAGCTTAACTATAAGTTGTGCATCAGAAACCAATCCTGCCATTGTTACAGCAAAATCATCAGAGATATTTTGAATCTTATCCATATCCTTACTTGCCACAAAATATCCTGCACTAGCTCTTTTATCTGCAGCAAGAACAACTCCGTCTTTGCAAACAATACCAACCGTTGTAGTACCTGTATGAAGTTTTTTATCTTCCATTTAAACAACCATAGAATTTTATTACTAAAATAGATTTAAACTTGTTTATAAATTTTTTGGTATCTAAAATTAGATTTTATATCATCTCTTTTAAACAATTTCTTAATTATATCTTGTGAACTAGTGTTTTTTCTTTGTAAATTAACATAAATCCTATTTCCCTCGTAGTATACTCTTTTACCCTTCCATTTTTTTTTAAAATTATCTACATATTTTTTCATTTTCCTATATGGACCAAAATGTTTTTTAATTTTACTAAGCGAAGGATTAGTTTTAAACCAAAAATATGCATAATTATTCCATTTCCAACCATAGTCATAGACTTTAAAACCTTCCATTTCAAGACCTTTTTTAATCTTTTCAAGAGCTTTTAATAGTTTGGCACCAACTACATCTTTCTTGCCATCTAGTGGAGTTATTTTAAAAATATTATATCCTTGAAGTTTTTCTAAAACAACCTCCTTCTTTGTAAAAAAAATATCAGAAGAATTATACTTTTTTGAAGTTTTAATAAATTTATTAAAAATTCTTCCACTTAAGGCAGCAGCAATATTTCTATTCTTCTGTACCGGGTCAATTATTATCAAAGGTGAAGATTTTTTAGAATCGGTTAAATTTAACATAATCTCACTATCAGTAGTATAATGTCTTGCAGGATCTATAATCTCTTTAACCTTCCAAGACTTAGCAGAATTTAAAACTTTTTTAAAAGAACCATAGTATATAATTAAAACTTCAATGACATAACCAGAAAAACCTTTAATATAACTTTCCGCACCATACATATCATTAGCTTTACAAAATTGTTTCAATAATCTTATTTCATTTTTTAAATTTAAATTAGAATTTTTACAAACATAACTAACATGAAGTGGAGAAACATCTGTAACATTCCTGGCCTTTAGATATGTATCAATATCTAACACAGGTATAATCTCAAATAAAATGTCATTTTTAATAAAATGGAAATAATCCCTTGACCCATGAACTAATTTAAAATCTATACTCCTATTAGTTAATAACTTCTTTAATTCTTTAGAGATATCTTTATCTTTATACTTCTCGTAGTTAAATCTAGCAAATATATCTACTTCCTTATTACCCTTTAACCAAGTTCCTTTAGCATAAGAACCTCCAACAATAAAATTTACTGTTTTAAGAGATTTGAACTTATTAAGAATGATTCCTGTTTCTTTTTTTAAACTAATCTTCTCTTCATTTTTTGGTAAAATATCCTGAAGAATTTTTTTCATTTTAAAATTCCAACCCAATCTTAGGTTCTTCATTAACTACTAAAAGATTTATCTTACTATACTCAGCTCCTAACTCGAGTTTATCTGAAAAATAAATTCCAAAACTAGCTAACATTTTCTGATTAGGTGAAAATTTTACAGAAGAATCCAAATCAATTTTTTTAACAAATGTTTTAACTAAATCATCTCCTTCAAAAGGAGAATAATAAACATCATCAGTTTTACTTAAGATATCAACACTATCAAGTATAGATATTTGATCTTTATCAAACTCAAGAACACCTCTAAACTTTCCAACATCTCTACTTGAAAGAGTATTTTTAATAACTTCAGCATTAGCAAGCTTACCTAATAAATAACTAGAAATATCTTCTTCTAAACCATATTCCTTAACTATATCTTCTTGTTTAATATTATACATTTTTTCAATTTCTTCCTTTGTTAAATCTCCTTCCGGAGAAGTTACAAAAAAATAATCCCTAGATAAAACCCTATCCTTCTCTATCTCTTGAATTTCATAAACCCCAATCTCAACTTTATCTTCTTCTAATTCTATAACTTTTATATCTTCAAGTGGTTCAAAATCTTTAAGAACTTCATTAGAAGGACTATAAACTCTTAGAAACTTATTATCTCCAGGAGAATACTCTATATTAATTCCATTTTCCAGTACTCTATAATAATCTGCAGAATTCTTACTTCCAGATCCAATAAAATTAACTCTTTCAGTATATGCTTGTTCTTTTTGGGCTAATAATTCTTCATCAGGAATAGAAACATCAAAACCATCTTTCTCATTATAAAATTCATCTTCTATATCTTGGTCATTCTTTGAAGTAATCTCTGCTGCACCAGTTATATGATATTCAAAATCTTGATTAAATGTAGAAATAAACAAGAAAAAAAACATTATTCCTAAAAAAATTATAAAACCTCTCCTTTCCATCTTCTAAAAATAGAATAATTATATTATAAATCTTTCTCATATCATAAAAAGAAAGATATTTAAGAATGATTAAATTACGATCGTATGCAAAAAATGGTAAAATCAGTAGTAATGGCAGGTGGAAAGGTAAAAAAGAACTTAAGTGATCTAGAAAAAAAACTAACAGATAGATACTACAAAGATAAATATCTTTTAGGAAAAGGTTACAAGCCATTAAGAAGAGTTAGACTAAAAAGAAATGCCCCTAAAAAACCACTAATAAGCTATGTTCTATCTACTTTAAACCAAACTCAGGCAATAGAAGATATAACTATAGTTGGAGAAAAAGATAGGCTAGAAAAATACCTCTCAGGAGAGAATTATAAAAAACCAACAAAGATTATTCAACAAGAAGGAAGCATATTAGAAAATGCATTAATAGGTTATGAAAAAAGTGAAGCTAAAAATCATGCATTATTTCTAGCATCAGATATTCCAAAAATAACTCCATTCTCTATAGGAGATTTTTTAAAAAGATGTCACGGAAATCATGATATTTATTTTCCAATAATTGGATGGGAAGCAGGAATAATAAACAAAAAGAGACCTGCATTAAAACTACTAGATTCAAAAAATAAGAAAAGTGTTGACAAAATATATGACAAATATGACCGAAGAGGATTTAGAATAGGTAATATGATTTATGCAAACCCAAATAATATTGAAAATAAAGAATTTGTAGATATTGCATATAATTCAAGAAAATTACTTATACCAAAAAATATATGGACAATTTATAAATATGTAAGTCCTGAAATAAAAAAGTATAGAAAAAAACAATTATCAATAAAAGACGTGGAATACAAAATATCAAAAATCCTAGATGCAAAATTTAAATTAGTAGAAATTTACTCAAGCGAAATAGAAGAAGACATAGACTCAGAGTCAGATATTAGAAATCTAGAAGAATAAACTTTATATTTTTTTTATCTTTGCAACAAAAAATCCATCAGTATCATTATCTTGTGGCCAGATTCTCAAACAATTCTTTATACTCTTATCGTAATCCTTACCCTCAAAGTTTAAAATAGGATTACTATAAACTAGATTCTTTAAATTTATTTTTTCAACCTTAGCATCACTATACTGATCTAATAAATAATTAATCACTCCTTCATTTTCTTGAGGCTCTAATGTACAAGTAGAATAAACTAAACTTCCACCTTCTCTTAAATTTTCAAAAGCAGTTCTTATTAATTGTCTCTGTACTCCGGATATCCTATTTATGATATTTTGACTCCATTCAACTATAGTATTAGGAGACTTCCTTATAGTTCCAGTTCCTGAACAAGGAGCATCTAAAAGTATCTTATCAAAATGATAATTTTTAAGAAACCTACCCTCCATCATTGTTGTTACTGTATTTGAAACACCACATCTCTGAAGATTAGAATTTAAAGAAACAATCCTCTTGTAATCTAAATCATTAGCAATTATTACACCACTATTCTTCATCATAGCTGCCATTTGTGTAGTTTTAGAACCTGGTGCTGCAGCCATATCTAAAACTAAATCATCTTTTGGGTTTAAAACTAAAGGCGGAATCATTGAAGAAGCTTCTTGAATATAGAAATATCCTAAGCCATGCTCAGATAAATTTCCTAAATCAGTTCTACTTCCTGAAATAAAAAATCCTTCTTTACACCATGGAATTTTTTTTAATTTAAAATCATTTAATTTAGATTTTAATTTAGGAGTTGTTATTTTTAAAGTATTTACTCTTATAGATTTATCTTGCTGTTTTAAAGAATATTCTTTAAATTTTTTAAAATTTGTTAATTTTGAATATCTCTCAATAAACTTTTCTTTAAATTCAGGATAGTTTTTCATAAAAATAAAAAATAAAACAAGTTTAATAATTTAACTAACATGCGCTACAACCTAAGCCTACAAAATCAAGACCTAAAGATTCATAGCAAGTCTGAAGACAAGCGGAAGTTCCGCAAAATATATCTCCACTATCTAATCCTACTCCAAACCCTGTAGCAGCCGAAGCAAGATCGATAGGGGTATTCCCTAAACACCAAAATGAAGTACCCTCGTGATCACCAAACTGAATATTTATGAATTCATTACCTAAATTAAAAGGATTAAATCCAAAAGCATCATCATTATACTTAAAACCAGAATAACCATCTTCAATCAGAATATCTCTAAAAGTATTATAATTATTCTGGTCGAATCCCATAGGTACACCAAAAAACAAACCAGTACCTTGACCCTGGCCCCAATTGTTAGTCAAAGATATATCTTCAAAAATATTATAATCAGAACCTTCTTGAAGAGCAATACCATACTCAAAACCACTTATTTCACAATCCCTAAACTCAAAATAATCTGAATTATAAATATAAATACCATATTGAGAATCAACATCATTACCTCCATGAATATAATGACCTTCGCAATCAATAGTAATTCCTTCATCTATATTTTGAAATACTAAACAATCTCCATCAACATCATCTATGTTATCCATTAACACAAAAGGATATCCATCATCAAAAAAATCATCTAGATTTTCATCATCACAACTACTGAAAGAAATTGTTCCACCTTCTACTTCACCTTCAGAATCACCTTCACAATCAGGATCATCTAAATCTGAATAACCATCACCATCATTATCTAGCCCATCACTACATGCAACAGGAGCACCAACGTCTGTACAAGTTCTCAAAACTTTTTTATGATTAATAGATTGAAGTTCTCCATTAATCTCAATTAATGGTATAGCTTCTATAAACTGACTATTCTTACTTACTACAGTATAGCTAGCAGATTGATATGGTTCAAGTGAAAAAATACCATCTAAGGATAACATAGTACTATCATTATACAACAATAAAAATGAATCTATTGGTCCATGATAGTTATTACTAAACATTATATAAATTTCAGATAAATCTATATCATTTTGACACTCAAAATCAAAACTAAGATCAGTCATATAAGTTTCCATTAAATCATCTGTAGATGAAGTTTGAGAATCAATAACAGAACCAATCCAATTAAATACAAATAAAGCAATAACTACTACTAACCCAATAAGTAAAATAGTGGCTATCAATGGAGAAATTCCTCTTTTTTCCATAATATTATATTTCACAAATTTTCATTTATATAACTTTCTAATTTAACTACAACACAATTTATAACTATACCCCTCTTGAATACAATCTGCAACATGGGCATTGTCTTCACCGCTAATTGAAACAAAACAAAAATCATCCTCATTATTACAAGCATCATGATCTACAATTTGACAACCAGAACTTATACCTGACCCTTCGATATAGTAATTAATATAATCTGTGGTACCAAAAACACCAAAATGAGAATTTGTTGAATCTCCTGATAAGGATAACATCTCGTAAGTACCTGAAGTTGAAACAGTATATAAATTAGGATCACAACATACAATCCAGTCATATCCTTCTTCACTTAAATGACCATTTGTTGCACTACTGATTGTTAAACCTTGAACCTTATTTGAACCATCTGGACAAGATTCAGCGTTAAGAATAGTACAATCTGATTGTATAGCTGAATCACACTCAAATGAAGTTGCAAAACCATGTTCATCATATTGTATACAACCAGTACGACAATCAGAATAAACATTACTTGCATGATCTATCCAAGAACAAGACTCAGGAGTTTCTCTTATATCTGCAATACCTCCATCCCAACTACACAGTTCAGGAGAATCTTCACAAAGGTTCCAACTACTATCTGCATAACAATCCCCGCTGGGATTATCATGGAAAGGACCTCTACAAACAGTATTATCTGAAGAATCTAACCATCCTTGACAATAATTATCCCCACAATAATTATAAAAAATTTGATCACCAAGAGATCCATCCTCGCTCCAATCGGGCTGATTAATATCCACACAACAATCTGTATACAAATTTCCACAAAAGTTATAATTTAAATTTTCCAAAGAAGGAATATTTCCTCCTGAAAAATAAGTCGCATAATCTGGATGTGCATTCGAAATTCTAACATAACCTTCATGAGGGTTACAAGGAAGATCTCCACTAAGAACAATCCCCCCTATCGGAGTTTGTCCTTCACATACCCCATTTAAAACTGCAACTTGTCCGCTTTCTCCAAAAAAGTTACTACACTGCATCCTATCTCTATCGTGTCTATCAAAATCATATCTACTATTATCACAATCATCATAACCACACCCAGCAGATTCACAATCTTGGGTTGACGAATAATCATTATCTAAAAGATCTGCACAAGTTGCACAACTATCACTCGCTACACATTGATAAGAGGCACGAGGAGATTTATTTGTAAGATCTCGATCAAGATTATATTTGACTTCTTTTAATGTTGAATAAAATAAAGACTCTGATAAAGAATTAGCAGTAAAAAAGTATTGATCAATCATATGTTTAACATAACTATCTCCTTTTTTGGGACTTAAAGGTACATTACAAGGACCCTCTGGCCAAGGTATACATGGAACTCCTCCACCCCCTCCTGCCACAGCACAAGTACCACAATGATTACAATACTCATTACTTTCACAATCTGCACCCGACTGACATTCTACACATGAATAATCATTACAACCACTAAGTTTACAATAAGGCTCACTTCCTCCACAATGATCATTATTCAAACATTCTGCATAAATTTGTCTAAGTTGACCGACAGCACAAAGATTACCTTCATAAGCAGTACCAGAAGAACAACCAACATCATACCATACTGATCTATGGAAAGAAGAACTAGGATCCTTAATAACTATCATATCAATTTGTTTTTGTAAAAACTGCTCATTTATCAATTTTACAACTTTAGATCTAACAGATTCATATTCCTCATTCTTCATTCTATCTTGATCACCATAGTCATCCCTAGATTTAGCAAAAGAAATTGTTGAACCAAATATTAAAACTAATAAAAATAGAGATATTAAGACATATTTTTTAAACATAATAATAATTAGAAGCACTTATTTATATCTTTTTTTATTTAGACTAAATGAGAAGCATATCTAACTCTCCAATCTGTTTGAATGTTTTCATTTAATGAGTTATGATCGACTAAATATAATAAATGAGCCCTATTAGTACTATCAAGAATAAGTGATGTATGGCCTTTAGTAAAGAAGCTACCAGATTCATAATTTATAACTTCAAAAGATCCATCATCAAGCTGAACAGCATATTTTGGAGTATCACTAATTCTTGCTGCAGAAATCAAATGAGCATTACCCATACTATCTATATCTATTGAAGGACTTTCTCCAAAACCATATCCATTCAAACTAGAAACATCTACTTCTGAAAAAGTAGGATTATCTGAACTAGCTTGGCCAACATTAGCTTTATTATAGTTTATACTAAAAGAATAATCTTCCGTCTTATACATATTAACAACATGCATAGTACAAATTCCTACATCACCGTCATTACAATTATCATCCAAGGCTGTATCAAGTTGACTTAAACTCTGATCTATTATTGTTCCATCATCAGAAAAACTAGACACTTCATCTATATTATCCTGTATTACTACTCCAGATGACACATCAACATAACTATAATAAATTCTATAAGCCCAACCACTATCTACTGTAGCATAAGCAAAATATATCTTTTCTTCGTCTGCAGAATACTCTGGAGAAATCCACATAATATTTTGACTAGCACTAGCAATAGTTAATGCATAATTTGTCCAATCACCCTCGCTTTCCCTTTTATTAACATTAATAACATTTCCAGGATATGAAGAATACATCAAATAAAAATCGCTTCCAGTAGCAATTAATTTAGGGTCATGCATTTGATTTATATTATTTCCTGAAGCAACTTCACATCTCCAAGTATAATCTAACGGACCAGGTGCACCAGTTTCTCCTGTAGATTGGTAACCACAATTACCAGTACATGCACCATCTCCACAATACTGAGCAAACTTAAATTTGTAATTCCCATCATCTGGTAGCCAATTAGAATAAGCCGCATAAACCCCATTAGAATCTGAAACTATTGAGTTTTGTTGACCAACTATAGAATCAAAAATAAATCCAGGAGTACCTCTTTGAATAAATCCACATTGAAAATCATAAGTAACTGACTGACCATATTCTCCTTCGTAACCACAATTTCCACCCTCTCCAACATATTTAGCATAAGCTAAACTATTAATATTTGAAGGGCTTCCAGTTTCCATAAAACTACTAATAATAAATGGTTGATCATTAAACAATGTAATTGAAGATTCATCTCCTTGTTCATTACTAAACGAAGGAACATTCAAGAACTCAATACCAAAAGAGTCACATACTTCCTCTTCACTATCTGGAATTCCATCACAGTCATCATCTAACCCATTCCAACAAATTTCATCTACAGGTCCATCTTCATACTCACAATCTTCCCAATTTCCGTCAAAAGGACTAGAAACCCATGTAGGATAGAAATAACCACCCACAGATCCATCAAAAGTACAAGTAGAAGTAAATGTTCCTGCTGAACATTGATCACCTACCCACCAAGATTCTTCACAAATATCATCATCACCATTAGTGAAATAAAATAAACTACCTTCTAAACATTCTCCACAATCTTCTCCAGATTCTCCATCATCACCAGTACCATCACAATCATTATCATAACCATCATCACAATTTCCTGCTGCAGAATTCTCAGCACCATCTGGACCAGTATGACTACAAGCACCCCAATTAGCCCAAGTACCATCTACTTGACAAGATCTACTTTGACTACCAGTTATACATACTCCATTATCCCAATTTCCATCAGTAGTCTCCTCAGAAGTTACATCATCAACTTCATAATCATAACCACAAGCTTGAGTTTGATCAGAATCAACTCCATATAAACAATCAGCATCACAAAGAGGATCAGCACCATCTACTAATCCGTCACAATTATTATCTACCCCATCAGCACAACTTGAAGGACAATCAATAGCATCTTCACAAGCTTCTCCAACATAATCACCTAAAGCACCATCACCACAGTCTCCCCAATCAGATTCCCAAGACCATAAACCATCTCCTGAAACTCCAGTACCAAATACACAACTCCTATATTGTGTTCCAAACTCACACAATCCTTCATTAGTTCCACATTGTTGATAATCTCCATTTACTTCAGTTTCAGTACCTCCTCCTTGAGTTTCTAAACATGATCCACATTCCGTATCAAAACTATCTCCATAACCATCACAATCATTATCATAACCATCATTACAAAGAGCACCTGCAGGCTCAGTACCTGGTATAGCACCTGTACAATCTCCCCAATCTCCAGTATATTTCCATCCTGCACATACTTCGGTGTGATCACCATAATCACAATTAGAATTAGAATCATCTGCATCATCAAGTACAGAATCATACCAATCAATATTACCATATGCATCACTATGATGAGTGCCTAAATCACAATCTTCAACTCTAGAGTCTCCACCAGCATCACAATCTAAAGGACCTTTGGCACAATCATGTTGGAAAATTCCTTCTCCATCGACCCAACCGTAACCATAAGCAGTCTCAACAGTACCATCTTGCCATTCATTAGAACCATAATAATCTGCACTAACTGTCTCAAAATCATTAAAAGTGAACCAACCTTCTTGGTCAGGAATACCCAACACACTATTATGATAAGGAGAATAATCTATGGTACCTTCATAACATTCATCCTCACCTTCACTACAAGCTACCCAAACTTCACCATCTGCCCATCCTTGACAATAATGATCACCAACATATACAAAGTGATTAAGAACCAAACCATTGTTCATAGTTAATGTCCCTTCTTCTGAATGAGCAGCACCACCTAGATTAATATAACAAAAACTATCTTGACTACCACAAAAGAAATAATTTGTCCAATAACCCATTTCACCATATATATTATAATAATGTGGATTAATCATTTGTGCATAAGCATCACCATCTCCATCTACCCAAACACCAGGAGCATCTAAATTAAAATCATATACACCATCACTTTCCCCAGTACATAACCCATTATCATTAATCCACGAACCGCCTTGCCCAAAAAGATTAGAACATTGTCCCCTATCCCTAGTTTCATGAGAGTTAGTTTCCCAATTTGGATAAGAACTAAAATATATTTCTTCTTCTTGACCATTGCTAAATGAAGTCGCAGAAGTACAACCTAAATCTCCTCCTGCAGCATTATTTAAATTATTTAAACGTCCATCACCACAAGTGTTAGTACATAAAGAATCCGTCTCACACTTATATTGATACCATGTCCTACTTTCTAAAGGTTTAGGACGTAATGGCTTCTTTTCAACATTACTAAGATCTCTATTTCCTTTAATATGTTTACCTACCTCAGATTTAGATCTAACTGGAGCTAATTTAACTCCACCATATTTATTAAATAATGAGCTAAGTTCTTCCATAACTGACTTACTTTTAACAACTATAAAATCATCACCTTCTTCATAAAAAACATCATCAGAGTTTACCATCGGACTTAAAGGTACATTACAAGGACCATCTGGCCAAGATAGACATGGAACTCCGCCTCCGCCTCCGCCAGTATTCCAACATTCTCTTCTAAATCTTGACTTATCTAAATCTCCGGTACTACTTGCACAGTAACTATCTTCTCCACATGATTGGTGAAATTCCCAAGGTCCACAAACAACTTCCCTAGTACCACTAAAATATTTATTAACAACTAATTTGGATTCATCAGAGAGTTGAGCATAATCTTCTGCATTAAATTGAGGAACACAACCAGAAATAAACAATAATACTAAAACTATAAAACTAAATAGACCACTCTTTTTAAAATCCATAATAATTCATATTAATAATCTAATCATTTATAAAAATTTCGCTAATTACAAGGTAAGATATCATTAATGTTTATAACTTCTCCTGGACAAGTACCCTCTGAATCACCTAACTCTAATGTAGGAATTAAAATTATACTACTAATATCTCCCACCCCGAAAGAAAGATCAATATCATATAACTCTTTATTGTAAGAATTTAAAACTCCACTCTCAAATAACATTGAATCTTGATTGGAAACAACTTGTATTTTAAGATCAACTACATCTATCGGACTTCTATTCCACACTGTAACTATTAAGTTTTGATCAGCCCCACAAATAATAGGATCATTATATTCGAGATCTAAAGTTTGAGAACATGCCAAAAGAATATTACTTTGCATTTCAGTTTCACTAGTTTTATCCTCGATAGTTGTTCTAACAAAAGTAAAAACAATAACTGAAACCATTATAGTCATACCTATTAAAAGAACAGTAGCTATCAATGGAGAAATTCCTCTTTTTTTCATAATAATAAGTATTTATATAATATCATTATATAAGGCTATCTCTAATGAACAAAAAAAGTATAATATCAGATTTAAAAAACTTAGAAAAAGAAAGCATATCCAGGGGAATCCCCATTATTGGTTCAAAAAAGGGTAATTGGATCTTAAATAAAGTTTTAGAATTGAAACCAAAGAAAATATTAGAGCTTGGAACAGCAAATGGGTATAGTGGAATAATTCTTGGGTCAAATGGTGCAGAAATAACTACAATAGAAATAAACCCTTTAATGGCTAAAGAAGCAAAAAATAATTTTAAGAAATTTAATATTAAATCAGAAATAATAGTTGGAGACGGAGTTAAAGAAATAAAAAATTTAAACAAAAAATTTAAAATTATATTCATAGATTTTGCCAAGAAAAAATATATAAAAATATTAGAAGATTGTATAAGGCTCGGTGATTACATAATTGCAGATAATATAAATTTTGAAAAATGTAAAAATTTTAAAAAAAAGATCTTGAATCATCCTAAACTAAAAACAGAAATAATAAATATAAAAGATGGCTTAAGTTTTAGTAAAGTAGATAGATAACTTTATTTGGAGATTTTATCAAAGAAATTTTTATGATTTTTTACATTATTAACTATCATATCTTTAACAAAATATTTAGAAAAATTTAAATTTAAATTTCCTTCACTATATGGTTTATTTAAAAGAAAAGACTTCCCGTCAGAATAATAACCTCTTTCCAATAATCCAAAATTTCTAAATAAATTGTTCATATGTTCATCATAATTTTTATATAGTATTAATTCATTTCTTAAATCCTTCATTGGTTCACCTTTAAATTTATTAAGGGTTTTATAATATGGATAAAATTTATGTCTGTTATTTTTATCTTTTTTTGATTCAATAAACATTTGATTTAGATAAGCCCAATCTTCTAAAGAATCAATATCTTCTATAGTTCCTGGATCATTATTATTTAAATTTAATTTAGAATTTAAACCAATACCTTGATCTACTAAAGACTCTAAAGTATTTAATTTTAATAAAGGAGACTTATTAAAAACTAGAGGTAATAAAAATGAACAATAATTACCTCTTAATGAATTTAAAGTTTTTTTCCACTTGCCATTACTAAAAAACCTCTCTTTTATCGCATAACCTCTCCCTTTTTCAAGAGATTTATCTTTTTGATCAAAATTAGAATAAGTTTTCCTACCGCCGTAAAAAATATCTAAAATACCAAGATCAACTTTATTTAAATTTAACAAATAAAAATTTGGTTCTTTAATTTCATGAATTTTTTTTCCATCATCAACTCTAAGATGATAATTTCTTGGAAAATAAACACCAGTACTATCTTTAGTATTTAAATTCAATATGCAATCATGGCTTATCGTTGAAGGATCATTAATTGCACCTTCTAAATCATAAAACAAAGGAATATCTCCTGGAAGCAATAAACTCAAATCATTATCCTCTATCTCCAAACAGCTTTTCCCTTTAATTAGTGTATTAGAAAGACTTAGATTGTTTCCCTCATCCATAAACTTAAACCGATCATATTTTTGATTCACATTATAAAAATCAATAAACTTCTCAAATATTCTTTTTGAATCCAGATTACCAACCACTGCAACATTTTTTATCTTAGACTTATAAAGATTCATCAAAGAATAAGTCATTATGGGAAGATCATCTAAAAGAAAATTAAACTTAACATTATCTATATTCTCTGATTTATCTCTCAATATAAGATGATTTAAATAAGAATTTCCATTAATCTTTTCTGATTTTACTTGATTCCTTACTAATCCTTTTGCACCTTTACCATAATCATTGTAACTACACATTAGAATTGCATTATTTACTCTATTAAAACCTAACTTATTAAACGACATTATTCATCAGTTTAGTGACATAATAACCATATAAAAAACTAACTAAACACAAAATATTAACATATAATTAAGAAAAATTTTTAAAAGAAAAAAATAAAACAACATATAATGGAAATTTTATCAATAATTAATTCAGTAATATTATCATTTATATTTGCACATATCATGATCATAGTATTATTCACAAAAGAATGGAAGTATAGATTTAGAAAATCAACATTACCTATAGAACACTGGAAAAAGGTATTAATTTTACTAACACTATTTTTAATTTTTTTTCCATTAATAAACTATACATTTTCTAATTATATATCTATTTTATTAGATTACTTAGGATGGTACCAATTATCTTTGTTTTTTATAATACTACCAACAGCTTATCTTATGGTAGATAAACTAATTCTTTATTCACCTTGGCAGTTAAGAGACATTGCACCAATAGGAATAATTATAATCAATATACTACTAACTATGATTAATCTATTATCCTAAAGAATTATTTTAATATAATTTAATATGATCCATCAGGAATAATAGTTGCAAATTTATACTGTGGATCTGTTAAAAGATTATATATTCCAGAATCTTTTTCTTGAACTTTTTCTTTAGTACATAACTCCCATTCATGATCTATGTCTGAACATCTATTTTCTTGTGCTCCAAGGATAGAAGTGAGCGACCAATATACATACTCTGTGATCATACAAGCATAGTCACATGTTTCATCATCATAATGATACCAAGATTCAGATGGATAAGAATTTGGAACTGCACTATCTCCTTCCCCACTATCTTCATCCCAATTTGTACCTTCCTCAAAATGTCCACCTCTTGCTTCGTCCATTAAATTTGCAACAGTTGATCCTGAAAATTCTCCAAATATTTCTGGATATACTTCTGCATAACCTCTTTGAGTAATTAAGTGTAATATCTCTTCTAAACTTGCATCAAATCTAGATCCAGATGGGTTTGTTTCATCTTCATATAATCCTTGTAAGTTATCCAAACCTATAATCTCTAAATCTGATTCCCATAACTCGGAATCTTCGTCTTCGTCTTCGTCTTCAAACATCATCATACCAACTTTATCTGAAACCATCCTATCTACAACTAAAGGATTATCAGGCGATCCATCTTTATCATTATCTAAATATTCTGCCATTATATTCATTGCATAAATTAATTTTGCATCTGAAACTTTATTACTAGCAAAAAAATGAACCCCAAAAACTTCGCCATATTTTGGCAAATATTCTTCTATTTCTTGATATCCTTCTGGAAGATCTTTCATAGTTAGATCAAGATTATATTCCGTTGGTTCTAACTCACAATCTATTTCACAATTATAACTTGATTCTGAATCTTCATTACATATCCCATCTCCACAATTTCCAGTACATATACCTGCCCCCGAAAAGTCTGGATCTTTATTAGAAATTTGTACAAGACCTTCACAACAATCCTCGGCATAATCTGGGTGAGTTATAGCTATTGATTCACCTTCACCTACACAAAATTCTGGTTCAACTTCTTCTTGAAGTTCTACTAAATCAGGGCATTCTGCAAACTCACAATCAGGACCTTCTCTTCCAACAACTGTACCATCCTCACACACCTTACCTTCCTTAGTACAAACTCCGCAACTAGAAATAAATAAAAGACTAAACAAAAATAAAGTCAAAATACCCCTTTTCATAAGTTTCATAATAATCCATAATATAAAAATGTAACTAAAATTAATTTATTCTAAAATGTATATTTATATTCTTCCTTGCCTAAACGGTCCACGAAAATGATCCCAAGTCATATTTATTGCATCAACATCTAAATTAAACTCATATCTAAAGACTTTACCTATAACATTTATTAATAAATCTAATTCTTTATCATTATCTAAATCTCTCAAAAATGGTGTAGCTAAAGAACCAGGTAACCTCTTTATATCCAATATCTTTTTAGAAGACCCAACATCCCATATTTGGAGTAATGAACCACTACAATCAGGCGGACCATTCCCCTCCATTCTACAACCAGTATTCATTAAAGTCAACAAATCATCAATACCATCATTGTTATAATCTAGCACAAGTGGAGTCGGAATAGTTCCTTTACTTTTTTCAAACTCAGAAATAATCTCACCATTAAATCCGTCTATTATAAATATATTAGAATAACGATCTGAATTTATAAGGGCAACTACATCAATATGTTCATCTTCATTAAATTTACCTAATGTTGGCGAAGCATAAACTATAGAGTCAAACCAAATTTTATTCCATATGATATTCCCTCTTAAGGCATCAATTTTAAAAATTTCCCCATTATAACTAATTCCAAAAACATATCTTTCATCCTCTGATAAAACTGGTGAAGAAATAAACCCCATGCCATAAGAAGGTACTCTCCAAATTTCTTCTAATGTAAAATAATCCAAAGCAATTAAATTTCCAGAGATAGTTTCTCCACCTGTACCTAAAATAATAAGCCCTAACTTAGAAGAGACGGCAGGGGTAGCATAACTTTCCTTTCCGTCATCAACATTTTTTTGTTGTAAAATTTTACCATCTTTACCTGAAACAATAAATAATGATGAGGTTGGCCTTTGAGTATCGTCCCAACCTAGATTATCTGAACGAATATCATCAAATCCTCCGGATTGCAATATAATTATATCTTCTACTCCATCTTCATTACGATCATCTAATACAACTGCTGAACTAAAATGAGTATCTGAAAAAGTAAAATTTATATTTTGTTTACGAAAACTCCATAATAAGGAACCATCCTTACCATTAACCATAATCAAATCTGATAATTCTGGATCTCTACTAGTTAAATCTGTATTTGTATCTGCGGAAATACCAATAACAAAATCAGTGATATCATCACCACTGCTCTCAAGTTTAGCAGGAGTTGCAGAAGAAAAATTTGGTAGTGGTTTTTCCCATAAGACGGAACCATCAACACCATTTAAGGCAATTAAACTTCCAAAAAAAGGAATTGTCCCTCCCACTATGATCACATCTTCCACTCCATCTTTATTTAAATCAGCATAATCTGGAGAGCTATGTGCAAAAGTGTTTACTTCTTTTTCCCAAATTAAAGTAATTTCTTTAGTAAAAAAATTTATTTTAGAATCGCAACTAGAAATAAATAAAAGACTAAACAAAAATAAAATCAAAATACCTCTTTTCATAAGTTTCATAATAATCCATAATATAAAAATATAACTAAAACATAATATCTAGTTATCTTTTAAATCCCCATAACCCATATCAAAAGAAGTAATATTAGTAAAAGAAATCTCCCAATTTTCATCTATTATAATAATCTCAGTAGATACATTCGTATACTTTTCAGACTCAGTTACCCTTGCATCTAATCCTCTATGAAGGAACCCTGCAGTCTCATATTCTGGCCAATTATGAAATTCAAAGTAATCCTCTGGAAAAACTGAAACCTTTGGAGAAGGTTTCATAAATCCTTTAGTACTAACTCTATGATATCCAAAAGAATCAACTAAATCAGGATCATAACCATTCTGCTTTAACACATTTTTAGCAAAAGTAATTTGTCCTATTGAATAAATTTCATAATCCAACATATCTAATGGTTTAATATCTCTTGTGTCTAAATCATTAAAGGATTGATATATAAAAGGGTGAATCAAAAATCCTAACAAAAAAGAAAATATAATCCAAAAATATTTATCATCCATTTTAACCAAAAATTCTTAAAAAAAATAAAGATAGTTATACTAAATTTATTCCCTATCTGTAATCTTGGTGACAGTCTATTGTAGGATCCTCACAATCTATAGGACCAGCATCACATTCTTCTTTACTAGTAACATGGTAACTATATGTTTTTCCCCAGTAATTTTGAGTATCTCTATCACATGCTTTTTTTGTTACTGAATCTCCTTCCTCATCTAATGAAGATATAGAAGTCTCAAAAATTTCTTGTTGAAGTTCCTTATCAAGACGTGGACTATACTCCGAAGACCCGGTATTAACAATTAATAATGCAAGTACTACTGCAGCAATACCATAACTTAAAATTTCACCAGTTTTATTTTTTTTTGCCATTCTCAAAATTTCTACTCAACCTTCTCAATATGGATACAACCCTCACAACCATCATCAGGATCTGTCCCACAAATATTATCTGAAACTGATGGGCCTCCTGGACCCATTATCTTATCCTTAGATATGCCCGTAATCATACCTTTTGAAAAACTTGGAGCAGTACCAGTAACTTGAAGAACAAGTAATACAACTAACAAAACTAAAACAATAATTTTAAAGTTTGATGCCTGCTTCATAACTACAAATTATCATTTTTCTTTTTTAAAAATTTGGGTATTAGAGAATATATTTATTCTAAAACATCACATCCAAATGGTTCAAAAGGTTTATAACTGTCATCCCAAACCAAAGTATTACAATCATATCTTCTATAATCTGTAACTTTATCTACATTCCACCCACTCAAATCTTGATTAAAAGATGAACTATTAACAAACATAAGCTCCATATTTTCCACATTACTAGTATTCCAAGAATCTAAGGGTTGATTAAAGTTATATGCATCATAAAATAAATAACGAAATGTTGTAACTTCACTAACATCCCAAGAGCCAATTGGTTGATTGAAATTTTCTGCATCCATAAACATAAGCTCCATATTTTCCACATTACTAGTATTCCAAGACCCAATTGGTTGATTAAAATCTATTGCATTATCAAACATAGTAGGCATATACTTTAAACTACTAACATCCCAAGAATCTAAGGGTTGATTGAACTTATACGCATATGAAAACATACGTGACATATCTATCACTTTACTAACATCCCAAGAATCTAAGGGTTGATTGAAATTTTCTGCAAGATAGAAATGATGAGTCATATCAACTACATTACTAGTATTCCAAGACCCAATTGGTTGATTAAAATCTATTGCATTATAAAACATAAACCCCATATTTACTACATTGCTAGTATCCCAATATCCAATTGGTTGATTAAAACTATGCGCATTATAAAACAAATAACCCATATCTGTAACATGAGACACACAAAAAGTTGTATAATCATCACCCCTTTCACCAGGATCCATAGACCTAAGGATCTTTTCATCAACTGCTAAATATAAATTCCCATTAAGTCTACCCCTATCTCCAATCTTAGCATCTTCACACTTGATAATTCCCGAATCAGAATAAAAATAAGGACTATTAGTTATAATCTCTAGCTCTTGAAAAGATAAAATACCTAATATGATTAATAATAAAGTAATAATATTTATTTTCATAATAACTTTAACTAATTTATTAATATAAAAATGTTTACAATAAAATAGTTAATTTTTTATAAATAAATAACGCTAAAATAATAATATGAAATTAATCTTTAAAATAATAATTATTTTTATAACAATTATTCTTCAAGTAGTGACTGGCCATTTACTAGCATTTTTTATATCTTATGGGCTAGGGATAGGGTCAAGTGAACCATGGGTATACTTTGTTTGGCCATTTCTGAACACAATTGGCATATGGAGCATTGGATCAATAATTAATAAAAAAATAAAGTATATAAAAACCTTAATTGGGACATTCGTTGGTACATCTATTGGAATGATAATAACTGTAAATGTTAATTTTGGATTATTTTTATTTAATCCACTACTCCTTGGAATAATCGGATATTGGTTAGCATATCATAAAACATAAAATAAATTAGTTAAAAATTAGTAAAGCCTCAGAAGGGATTTGAACCCCTGACCTGCTGCTTACAAGGCAGCTGCTCTACCACTGAGCTACTGAGGCATAAATTCCAATTGATTAATACTATATATTTAAATGTTTTTGTTATAAATTAATATTTTGATTTCTCAACACAATCTATTACATCATCCAAATTAAAATTTATCCAAGATTTATTTTTAAAATTGTTAAGTTCATAAATAAATTTATCTAAATTAGTATAATATTCTTCATTTACTTCCTTAAATCTTTGACCATTATTAAAAATTTCTTTTGAAACAGGATTAAATTTTATATCAAGATTATCTTTTTTATAATGCATAAAACTTTTACCAATTTTCAAGTAAAAATTAGAACCATCTACATTATTAGTATCCTTAAGTTCAATCCTTGAATTTAAACTTAGATCTGGACAAACTTGATTAATATCATATTCTGCTGGACTAGGAGGTATACAAGAATAAATTAACAAAGAATACATAACCTTACTAAACTTAAAATTATATTTCATTTTTAATTAATTAAAAGTCAGAATATAAAAAATTAACTCAAAAAATAAAATAAATGCGCGAACCGGGGTTCGAACCCGGGTCTCAACGTTGGCAACGTTAAATTCTACCACTAAACTATTCGCGCTTAAAAAATTAAAACATCAAGGCATTTAAATATTTTACCAATAACCAGAAATTATGGATTACAAAATCATAGCCAAAAGTTATAATGAACTACACAGAGAAGAACAACTAAAAAAGGTAAAGATAATCATAAAATTGTTAGAGTTAAATAATGAAAAAGTATTAGATGTTGGATGTGGTACTGCTTTTTATTCAAAATTATTTAAAAATTATACAGGAATAGACTTAAGTAATGAAATGTTAAAGAAATCTTCTTCAAATGTAATTCAAGGAGATGGAGAAAAATTACCTTTTAAAGATAACTCATTCGATTCAGTAATTTCAATCAGTGCAATTCATAATTTCAAAAATCCGATAAAGGGAATAAACGAAATAAAAAGAGTATCAAGAAATAAAATAGCAATATCTGTATTTAAGAGGGCAAAAAAATTTAAAATAATTGAAGATAAGCTAAAAAATTTCAAAAAAATTGAAGAAGATAAAGATACAATATTCTACAAAAATTAAATAAATAATTAACTATTATATAGTAGTGATAAACAAAAGACTTATAAACTAAAATATGATCTGATAGTCAGTAAAATGGGTATTAAAAAAACATATCTTAAAGATTTAATGGAAGAAGAAGTTCCTAAATTTTTAAAAGAAAGATACAAAGATAGCACTGAGCATAAAGAAAAATATATTCCTTCAAATACGTCTAAATCAACAGAATTTCCAAAATTTGAAAGTAACGGTATAGAGAAAAAATTTGAATACAACATCTCAGAAAATGAGATATATAAAGAACCCATAAAAAAGGAACATAAAGATGCTTCAGAGATTCAAGGTAACTACAAGGAAGAGATAAATAAAACCGTCCTAGAAAAATGTAGTTCTGAAGAATATAGAAAAATGACTTCAAAAAGTCTGAGTCTTGCTGGATATTCTGAAGAAAAGGTTGAAGATTTGATTAGAACTGAATTCGAAAGTATGTCTCCAAGACTAAAAATGAGAAAACTTAGAAACTTACTTGAAATAAAATTAAAAGAGTATAAACAAGAAAAAAATAACGACAAATATGAAGCAACAAAAATGATCATAGACATTACTAAAACACTTTATCCTGAAATAGAATGATAAAACAATTATATAAACAAGGCATCACTACAATCTTTTCATTAATAGCTTTAACTGGATGTTCATTAAAAGATTGTAATCCTAACAATTTAGAAACCTATATTGATAAGGCAAAAAATATTATAACAAATTCAACTAAAAACTTAGAAAAAGATTTTAAACCGAGATATGATGATTCCATGTTAAAAAAATGGTATATTATTCAAGATAAAAAAGATTATGCAGAAAAAACAATCGGACCAAGTAATTATGAAGAGTATGATATTATTGTTCCATTCAGCGGAGGCAAATGGACTAAAACATCTTATATCCCACTAATTGAAGATATTTACAAAAATTATATCGGCTTTCAAGAATCATGGCCAGAACTTAAAAAGGAAAATCATCTAAAACATTATAACCAGTATCTAGATCAGTTTTTAATACGAATAGGATCAGATGCAGATCTTAATAAAGATGACATAGTATCTAAACAAGAATTAGAAGAATTAAAAAAACTATATGAGTTACAATAAAGTTAAAGATAATTAATTTGATCCCGTAACTTAAGATATAGATCTAAAAAATAAAAAGATAAAAACAACAGCAAAAAACCAGAATAATTTATTCCTATAAATTTTATTAATAAACCTGTCTTTATTAAGAATATTCAGATTTTCATTACCACCTTCTTTAACCCCATCGATAGATAACAGTTGATAAAAATTTAGTAAACAACTTAAATTCATTCTTTGCTCCCATAAGGTTTATCAAAATCAACTCTAGAAGGATTAGACTTAGATTTAGGCTCACTCACTTTACTAAAATCCTTATCAAAAATAGAAGGCATAGGAGACACTACAGATTCCTTCTTAACTTCTTCTTTTTGATGTTTTTGGGAATCTTCAATATCTTTCAAAATTCTATCCTTAAGATCATCAACATCATCTCTAGACTTCTTTTTTTTAAACTTTAAAAATTTAAATCTTTTATTACTCGGAACTAGGCCTTTCCTCCCTTTCCTTAATCTATAACTAAAAACAAGCAATCCAACTACAAAAAAGATAATTAAAACAAAAGTAGGAGCATTAGAAGTTCCACTACCTGAACTCATTATTGCTTGTCCTGTAAACTCAGAAAAAGTATCTCCAACTTTTGTAAAAAAAGATCTCGGATCTTCAACAAGAACATCAAACTCTTCATTTGTATTTGATATCATCAAATTCTTTCTTCCTACATCAAACATAGTATACATATCAATAACCATTTCCTCTCCAGGCTCAAGATTAGTCCTTCTAGAAATGGTATTTCTTTGATCACCTTCTTGAGAAACTAAAACTAGATTATCTTGATAATAAACGTTACCTACATTCTTTACAATAATCGAATACTCATCTATAGTTACCTCCAAATCCTTAACTTCTTCAATATAAAAAAACATTTCAGATTCTAAATCCTCTGAATCTGCTTCAATAATCCACTCCCCTGGCAGAGGATACTCTCCAAGATCATAGGTGATATCCTGGCCACTTATTGCAGAATCCTTTAGAACGGTCTTTCCATTTGAATTTTTAATTTTAAAACTAACTTCTTTAGAAATTGGAGCATTAGCCTGATCATAAACTTGAATAGTAAACTCTAAAGATTCTCCCAGTGAGAATTCAGTACCATTACTTGTCCTAGATTCAATCCATGTAGGGACAGGGGTAACATAAAAACTTATTGTATTATTTCCCCAATTTCCATAAATATCTTCTGCAGTAACTAAGACATCATGATAATTTGAAACTATCTTATTAGACAATGCAGTATCATATTCAAAACTTTCAGAATTTAACAATAAATCTACAACATAATCATCAATATTAATCTTAAGATCCATATTAGTAACTGGAGCAGAATCTACTTTCCTAAACACAGAACCTTCTAATTCTAGGTCCTCTCCTGGAATAAGTTGAGATTCTTTCAAATTTAAAGCAATATCTAATTTATCAACTACATTAATTGTTAAGATATGGGTAAATTCATGTAATGCTTCCAACTGAAGATTAAACAACTGAATTGTAATCTTAAAATCTCCACTAGTTTTATCTAAAACACAATCTTGTAACTGACAAAATGAAGAAACATATGAAAATTCCCCTTCAGAAATCTCAGTTAATAATGTGAAAGATTCGTTATACCCCTCAAATATTATCATCGCATTACCATTATATTTTTGACCATCAAACTGAATATTATCTCCAATTATAGTAAATTCATCTCCTAATTGTACTGAAGATTTATCCATACTAAATGCCCCGTCATAATCTGCATTAACAAATGGTAATAAAATCAATAAAAAACCTATTATCAATAAACCTCTTTTCATACAATCCTTAAATAAGATTTATATTTAAATCTTACTGTAATCTTAGTTAAATTTATATAGTAATTTAGAAAAATATAAGCATGAAAGACAAATTACACAATTTAAGACATACTGGTGCACATATTCTAGCTCAAGCAGTATTAGAATTATTTCCAAAAACAAAATTGGGGATAGGTCCAGTAATTGAAAATGGATTCTACTATGATTTTGATAAAAAAGAAGGATTTAGCCCTTCAGATTTAAAAAATATTGAAAAAAATATGAGAAAAATTGTAAATAAAAATATTAAAATTGAAAAAACAACGGTATCAAAATTAAAAGCAAAAAATATGTTAAAAGGACAAAAGTATAAATTAGATCTACTAAAAGATTTACCTGGAAAAACTGTTAGTTTTTATGGACAAGAAAAATTTATAGATTTATGTAAAGGTGGACATGCAAAATCTACAGGGGAGCTAAAACATTTTAAAATTTTAAAAACAGCAGGAGCATATTGGAAAGGCTCAGAAAAAAACCCGATGCTTCAAAGGATATATGTTGCAGCTTTTGATACTAAAAACAAATTGGAAGAACATCTAACTATGCTAGAAGAAGCAAAAAAGAGAGACCATAGGAAATTAGGTACAGAACTAGATTTATTTATGTTTAATAAACACAGTCCAGGTTCACCATTTTTTTACCCAAAAGGAGCTTTTGTCTATAATAAATTAATCAGTATGATAAGAAAAGAATACTCTAAAAGAGGGTATGAAGAAGTGATAAGCCCACAACTGTATGACAATAGGCTTTGGAAAACAAGCGGACATTGGGAAAAATATCAAGAAGACATGTTTACATTAAAAGTTGATAAAAGAGATTTTGCAATAAAACCAATGAACTGTCCTGGACACATGCTAATATACAAATCAAAAATAAGATCATATAGGGACTTACCTTTAAGATTAGCAGACTTTTCAGTCTTACACAGAAATGAATTAAAAGGTGTCCTTGGTGGTTTAACAAGAGTAAGAAAATTCTCACAAGATGATGCACATATCTTTGTAACTCCCGAACAACTTGAAAAAGAAATAGGCAATGTTCTAGAGTTTATAGATCATATATACAAAGATATTTTCAAATTCACCTACTCAATCTCTTTAAGCACAATGCCAAAACAAGCGATGGGAGATAAACAACTATGGGACAAGGCAGAAAAATCATTAAAATCAATTCTAAAAAAGAAGAAATTGAAATTTGAAA
This sequence comes from Candidatus Woesearchaeota archaeon, assembly GCA_964408705.1. Lineage (GTDB taxonomy): Archaea > Nanobdellota > Nanobdellia > SCGC-AAA011-G17 > PNOQ01 > CAYFNK01. The sequence goes on along the minus strand of CAYPAI010000004.1, from coordinate 29,745 downwards.
TTAAAAAAGAAGAAGGTGCTTTTTATGGACCTAAGATAGATTTTGATATTAAAGATTCTTTAGGAAGAAGCCAACAACTGGCAACTATCCAATTAGACTTCCAAATGCCATTAAATTTTAAATTAAATTATGAGTCTAAAGAAGGAACAAAAGAAACTCCGATAGTAATCCACAGAGCAATTCTTGGAAGCTTAGAAAGATTTATTGGAGTGTTACTAGAACACACTGCTGGAAAACTTCCTTTATGGCTAAGCCCAACTCAAGTATCCATACTAACAGTTAATGACTCACATAAAAAATTTGCTCAAGAAGTAGTTGAAAAACTAGAAGATAATAATATTAGAGTTCACTTCGATAATAAAAACCAATCAATAGGTAAAAAGGTAAGGGAATCTATAATTCAAAAAATACCTTACGCAGTAACTATTGGCGATAAGGAAGTGAAAGCTAAAAAACTAGCAATTAGATCTTTGGCCGGAAAGCTAAAATTTGGAGTCCCTACAGATAAATTTATTAAGGACTTAGCAAGTGACATTGAACACAGATGTTAATTAAATTAAAAAGTATTTTAAGGGACATAAAAAACAGTTCTAAATTTAAAGAATTTAAGGAGAAACATTTAAACTCTTACTTATCAAGTTGTTTTAATTCTTCAGATAATTGGCAAGTAGACTTTTATTGTCCTGATGAAGATAACATGGCAAGTTTCACAGTTAAAGATAAAAAAATTAATGTTGAAACTTCAGAAGTTTTCAGAAAAGAGAAGAGAGAAATAAAAGAATTAAAAATTGAAGATCTTGAGATTGGTATAAATGAAGCTAAAAGGATAATATCTAACCTTATTGAAGAAAAATACAAAGGTGAAGAAGTAAACAAAGAAATAATAATTTTACAAAATTTGGAAGCACCTTTATGGAATATCACCTATATAACAAAGACAATGAATATAATTCATGTCAAGATTCATGCTATTTCTGGAAAAATTTTAGAAGAAAAAAGAGAATCAGCTTTGAGTTTTAAGGCTTAATCTAAAGAATTGGTCCCCAAGTATCCTGTCCACAGTCTAATCCACCATAAGTTATACAAGGATAATATTGTTCAGGAGAATTTCCACCCAAATCATCCATTATTTTATTAGGGATTTGAGAGTATAATTCCATACAAAATCCACTCTTTGCACCTTTTGGAATAGAACAATAAAAATCTTTTGAACAATGCTTATCATTATAACAATGAGTTAAATATTTACACTCACCACTCTTTGCACCAGGATCCATATCACAAAACTCATAAATTTCACAATCTTCATCTTGATAACAAGAAGAACTAGAAGATTTAGGAGCAGGAGGGATAAACTGTTCTTTATCAGAATTTCCCCAATCTTTTCCTGTACCTGGAGCCATTTCAGGACCACATCCAGAAATAAATAAAATACTAATTAAAAATAAAGTTAAAACTAGATTGCCCCTTTTCATACTTAAATTATAATAAAAACAATTTAAATAACTTTCCATTATTTAAAAAATAAAATAATAAATCAAACATATATTTTATAAACAAGATTTCTATCTCATTCTCGTCCAAATGTCACTCAAAAAACTAAAAAAACCTTATACAAAAAAAGAAGTTGAAGCTATCCTACACCCTTTAGTAAAAGAATGGTTTTTCAACAAATATCCTAGTTTTTCAGAGCCACAACTCTATGGAGTTAAAGAAATTCATGAAAAAAATAACATTTTAGTATCTGCTCCAACTGGCGGAACAAAAACATTAACAGCATTCTTATCAATCCTTAACGAATTAGTTACTTTATCACTTAAAAATAAACTAGATGACAGAGTTTATGCGGTTTACATAAGTCCATTAAAAGCATTGAACAACGATATTTTTGTAAATTTAGAAGAACCACTAAAAGAAATACAAGAACTAGCAAAAAAAAGAAATCAAGAAATAAACATAAGAGTTGCAGTAAGAACGGGAGACACAACAGCATACCAAAAACAAAAAATGTTGAAAAATCCACCTCACATAGTAATTACTACCCCTGAAAGTTTAGGATTGATGCTAACCAGTCCAAAATTCTACAAACTTCTAAGAGGAACAAATTGGACAATAATAGATGAAATCCATGCATTGGCAGAAAACAAAAGAGGAGTACATCTAAGTTTACTCCTAGAAAGACTAAACAGTATCAGTCCAAACCTAAGCAGAATTGGATTAAGTGCAACAATAGAACCACTAGAAGAAATTGCAGAATACTTAGTAGGAACCAAAAGAAAATGTAAAATAGCTAATATTGAATTTTCTAAAAAATTCGATTTACAAGTAATGTCACCCTTACCTGATTTGATAGATGTAGATTATGAAAGGTCACATTTGGCACTTTACAAAACAGTAGATAAATTAATAGATAATCATAAAACAACTTTAATTTTTACAAATACAAGAGCAGGAACAGAAAGAATAGTTCACCATCTAAAAAAAATGTACCCATCTAAATATACTGAAAACATTGGGGCACATCATGGAAGTTTAAGTAAAGAACATAGAATAAACATAGAAAATAAATTAAAAGAAGGAAAACTAAAAACAGTAGTTTGTTCAACAAGTTTAGAATTAGGAATAGATATAGGATCTATAGATTTGGTAATCTGCCTTGGGTCTCCTAAATCTGTAGCAAGATTTTTACAAAGAGTAGGTAGAGCAGGACATAGCCTACATGAAACTGTAAAGGGAAAAATTATAGTTTTGGATAGAGATGATTTAATAGAATGTAGTGTTTTATTAAAAAATGCATTAGAAAAAAAAATAGATAGAATACACATACCAAATAACGCCTTAGATGTTCTAGCACAAGTTATCCATGGTATGGCTTGTATAAAAATTTGGGATCTAGAAAAATTATACGAAACCATAACAAAATCATATTGTTATAGAAACTTAGATAAAAAAGATTTTATGGAAATAATAGATTATTTAGCAGGAAATTATGTAAGTTTAGAAGAAAGATATATTTTTGCAAAAATATGGTATGACTCAGAAACAAATGAAATCGGAAAGAAAGGTACAATGAGTAGGATCATTAATCTTACAAACATTGGGACAATTCCTGACCAAACTGGTGTAACTGTAAAAATTGGTGATCAAAGGATAGGAACTATAGATGAAGGATTTCTTGAAAAGTTAAAGAAAAAAGACAGATTTGTGATCGGAGGAGATACATATGAATTTCAACATAGTAGAGGAATGGTTGCCCAAGTAAAATCTGCAACAGGAAAATCACCAACAATCCCTTCCTGGATATCTGAAATGTTACCCTTAAGCTTCGATCTAGCAACTAGTATACAAAAGTTTAGGGGCCTAATGTTAGAAAGATTTGAAAATAAAGAATCAAGAAAAAATATTTTAGAGTTTATTAACAATCACTTATATGTAGACGATAATGCTGCATATTCTATATACAGATATTTCAAAGAACAATATCTTTATTCATTAATACCAACTAACAAGGAAATAATAATTGAATATTATTCTGAAGGATATGAAGACAGTAAAAAATATGTAATATTTCATACTTTATTTGGTAGAAGGGTTAACGACGTTCTAAGTAGGGCAGTAGCATATATTTTGGGAAAAATTCACAAAAGAGACCTAGAGATAGGGATAAGTGATAATGGTTTTTATATATCTAGTAAAAAACCGATTCAAGCATTAAGAGCCTTCTCCTATTTAGAACCTGAACTATTAAAACATACAATGGAAGAAGCAATAGAAAAAACTGAAATACTAAAGAGAAGGTTTAGACATTGTGCAGGAAGAGCACTCATGATACTTCGAAATTACAAGGGAAAGAAAAAAAGAGTAGGAAGACAACAAGTTAGTTCTATGATACTCTTAAAAGCTGTAAGACAAATTGATAAAGAATTTTCAATATTAAAAGAATCAAGAAGGGAAGTATTAGAAGATTTGATGGATATTGAAAATGCAAAAAAAGTTTTAGAAGACTTAAAAAATAAAAAAATAAAACTAAAAGAAACAAAAACAACAATTCCAAGCCCATTTGCATTTAATCTTGTAACTCAGTCTCATCTAGATATTATGAGGATGGAAGACAGGGTAGATTTCATAAATAGAATGCATAAAATGGTATTAGCCAAAATTGGTAAAAATAGAAAGATAGAGGATTTACACTAAATATGAAAATTGCCTCAGAAATAAAGATAGTTAATTTAGGCTTAGTTTATAAGGATAATTTAATAATTGGGGACTTACAACTTGGATATGAAGAACATTTGCAACAAAGAGGTGTTTTGCTTCCAAAATTTCAACTAAAAAACATATTAGATAAACTAGAGAAAATATTTAAAAAAATAAAAGTAAAAAGAGTAATAATTAATGGAGATATTAAACATGAGTTTGGATCTATCTTAAATCAGGAATGGACAGATTCCTTAAACTTATTTGACTTCTTGTCTAATAAAGTTGAAGAAATAGTTCTAATAAGAGGTAATCATGATATTGTTTTAGGTCCAATTGCAAAAAAAAGAAATATAAAAATTATAGATTCTTGGAATGATGAAAATGTTACAATAGTTCATGGACACAAAATACCAAAAAAATTAAACAAGATTATAATAATTGGACACGAACATCCTGCAATAAGTTTTAAAGAGAAACCAAATGAAAAATTTAAGTGTTTCTTGGTTGGAAAATATAAAAAAAATAAATTAATTGTAACCCCTAGTTTTCATGATTTAACAAAAGGTTCTGATATAACAAAAAATAAACATTTGAGTCCTTTTTTAGAAAAAGGTGTTAAAAATTTTGAATGTTATATTGTATCAAAAGATGAAGTAAAATTTTTTGGAAAAGTTAAAAATTTAAATTAAAAATATTATCTCTTCTTATTAAGAACAAATATAGTCTTGAGGGTTCAATTCTTCACAATTAATATCACACATAGCTTCCATTATCTGCTCATTAGTAGCAGATTGTTGAACCAATTCAAAGATTATGGCAATTGCATCATCCCCATTACACTGAGTATCTTCATAAACATCTTCCCACCTGGGGCCTTCAGTATTTGATTCTACTTCTTCCTCTGAAGCATCTTGATCAAAATCATTAAAAACATCATCTGAAGTATTTCTAGAATCATTCAATTCACAATCTATTTCACAATTATAACTTGATTCTGAATCTTCATTACATATCCCATCTCCACAATTTCCAGTACATATACCTGCCCCCGAAAAGTCTGGATCTTTATTAGAAATTTGTACAAGACCTTCACAACAATCCTCGGCATAATCTGGGTGAGTTATAGCTATTGATTCACCTTCACCTACACAAAATTCTGCTACATCATTCTTCCTGAACACATTGCTATCGTAGCAACTTGAAATAAATAAAAGACTTACCAAAAATAAACATAAAATAAAACTAAACTTTTTCATAACAATCAATAATTACTATCCTTTTTATACTTTGCTAGTTACAGCAATTTTAACTTTGCAGCTAATTTATCAATTTTTTCTTCAGAATCAGGCCCAATACCTAAACAAGTGATTGTCCCAGGGGTAACTTGAGTTTTTCCGGCATCTTTTATCAATGATGTAACTAATCCCTCTCTTTCAGCTTTTAATTTTAAATCTAAAATTTCCTTTTGACTACTTACCTTTAATATAACTTTTTTCATCCCTTTGCCTCTCCACTCCTTAACTTTAGAACTATCTGTTTTAAGAACAGCCTCTGTAGAGGCATGACTAGATTGTGCAGCAACTTTACCAGAACTCATTTTTAAATCCTTTCTAACAATAATTATTTGCTTTAAACTCATTTTTCTATACTTCTAAATCTATTCTTTATATAATGTTCAACTTTTATTAAAGATATATGTAATGCCTTAGCAAGATCCCAATCTTCCCCATTAACATTAACTATATTATTTGGTACTTGAATTCTTGCATGAAATGAATACTTACACCTATCTCCATCTTTTTCATGTTTTTTTGCATGTAATACTAACTTTCCAGGAAGATCTCTTTTTATCTTTTTATAATGAGAATCTGCTAACTCAATTATTTTAGATTTTTCATCATCTTCAAAATCATCTAACCCTAATATTTGAATATCATCTACCATTTTAATAAATATTATTATTTAAGTTTTTTATTTATTTCTATTACTTAATATGTAGTTCTACAACATCTTTTTCCTTAAGAACATGGTCTAAACCAACTCTCATTCCTGGATGTTTTGCTGAATTCCCCCATATTCTTGCATAATCAAAATTTTTAAAAAAATCTTTATGTACCTTAAGAGTTAAATCCTTCACTGTAGATCTTTTATTTAATGCCACAGGAGGATAGTCTTTATCTTTTCCAGGAGACTTTGTATACACATAAATCAAATCTAAATTTTTCCAAATCCTTTCTACAACTCTATCTTGATTAGATACAGTTATTAATTTTTTATTAATTTCTGCTTCCTTAAGTTGATTTTTAACAATAACAACATCTTTTTTATGTTTGTATAATAAAACCACAAGATCAGAACCCCTAACTATACCCATAAAAGCTGGTCCATTCTCCTTATCCAAATAATTTTCAGTTATAGCAGGAATTTCAACTATCTGAAGAATTATTCCATTATACTCAAGAGTACCTATTTCCGGTTTATTTGTAGTAAATGGGTAATCTGCAATAACAGGTTTTGCATTTGTAAGTTTTGATAATAAAGTAGATTTTCCAATGTTTGTAACACCCAATAAAACTATTTGAGCTGCCCCTTCTTTTTTTACTGAAAATCCTCTTGAACCTTTCTTTGACTGTTTTTCTTTCTCTAATATCTTTTTATATTTTGAAATTCTTTGTTTGATATCGTTCCTTAAGTTTTCTGCACCTTTATGAGAAGGTGCTGCTTGTAACATCTTCTGAAGAGCTTTTACTTTATCTTCAATAGTATCTGCATTAGCATATTCTTTTTCTAGTTTTTGATACTCAAAACCTGCATTGATTGGCATAGTAAAATAAATAATACCATAACTTTTTTAAATTATGTTTTTTAGATTTAATACATGGTAGATAAAAAAATTAGTAAAATTGGTAAAACAGGAATATTACTTGGTGGAGTCATATCTCTATGTTTTTCTTATTTATTATGGCAAGGAATTCTAGATTTAGAAAAAGTTTTTGCAATTATGTTTTTTATTGCAGGAATAATGAAGATTATCTGGAGCTTTTTTATTAAATGAAAAAACTTAGAGAAAATTGTCCAAATTGTAAAAATATATTACACAAGGGACAACATAAATTTAATGATGGACTTTATTTTATAGCCTATTGCAAGGAATGTGGCTTCAAAAATGAAAAACCACTAAAAGAAAAAAAGTACATAAAACACCTTAAGGAAAAATAACAAAGTTTTTTATATAATTGATTTTAATTAATTCTAATGAAAAAAAAATATAATGAAGAAGGAATCTCTATAAAGAAATCCGAAAATTTCTCAGAATGGTATACTCAAATAATAAAAAAAGCAGATTTAGTTGATTATAGTAAAGTTTCGGGTTGCTTAGTGTTTAAACCAAATTCTTTTGTACTCTGGGAGTCTGCAAAAGAATATTTTAACAAGAAAATAAAAAAAGATGGGGTTGAAAATGTTTACTTTCCAATGTTTATACCTGAAAAGTTATTAATGAAAGAAGCAGAACATCTTGAAGGTTTTTCACCAGAAGTAGCATGGGTTACCCATACTGGTAAAACAAAACTTAGTGAAAAACTAGCGATTAGACCAACTTCTGAAACGCTAATGTATGACTCTTACTCTAAATGGATAAGATCATGGAAAGATCTTCCAATGAGATATAATCAATGGTGCTCAGTAGTTAGATGGGAATTTAAAAACCCTATACCTTTTTTAAGAACTAGGGAATTTTTATGGCAAGAAGGGCATACTGTTTTTTCAACAAAAAAAGAAGCAGACAAAGAAGCAAATAAAATTTTAAAATTTTATAAAAATTTATTTGAAGAACTATATGCAATTCCAGTTTTAAGCGGTAAAAAATCTGAAAAAGAAAAATTTGCCGGTGCAGATTATTCATTAAGTGTAGAAGCATTGCTACCTAATGGCAAAGGCATACAAGGAGCAACTACTCATCATTTAGGCCAAAATTTTTCTAAACCTTTTAATATAAAATTTTTAGATAAAAAGGGGAAAAAACAATATGCTTGGCAAAATTCCTGGGGATTCTCAACAAGAAGTTTAGGAATAATGTTAGCAATACATGGGGATGATAAAGGATTAATTTTACCTCCAAAAATTTCCCAAATTAAAGCGATAATAATACCTATACTATTTGAAGATAGTATGGATAAAGTTTTGAATAAATCAAAAGAAATACAAAAAAGAATAGGATCTTCGTTATGTAAAATAGACTCTAGGCTAGATCACACTCCTGGATGGAAATTTAACCATTGGGAAATGAAAGGTATCCCCTTAAGAATAGAGATTGGGCCTAAAGATATAGAAAAAAAACAAGTAGTAGTAGTTAGAAGAGACACATCTGAAAAAATTTTAGTTAAAGAGAAGGAATTACCAAAAAAGTTCAAAGAGTTATTAATTGAGATTCAAAAAAACTTATATGAAAAAGCAAAAAAATCATTAGAATCAAAAATAGTTAAAACAAACAAATTTGAAGATTTGAAAAAATCAATAAAAAATAAAAAAATAGCATTTATACCATGGTGTGGCAAAATCAAATGCGAAGAATCTATTAAACTTAAAACAAATGGAGCTAAATCTCTAAATATTCCATTTAATCAAAAAGATTTAAATAAAAAATGCATAGGTTGTAAAAATAATGCAAAATACCATGCCTACTTTGGAAAAAGTTATTGAAAGGTTTTACATTTAAAAAATCCTTCTAAACAAATTAAAAAATCTAGCATACCAAGGAATATCATTTATATTTATACTTTTAAATTCTTCAATTGAAAATTTATTACCATATTCATCTTCATAATTTATAACTAAATCAACTCTATCTATAAAATATTTGGCATCTGTATTTATAGAAACAGGTATTGATTCCTTTGTTTTTTCAATATTAATTGGTTCCAATCCACCAACAACTATTTCTAAATTATTGATTATTGCCTTAGAACTTAACACAAAGGAAATATCAAGTTTATCATTATAACTTACAATATCTTTAAACTCAAAATTTGATACCTCTAAGTCTGGAGAATCCAAAATTAGGAAATTTATAAAGGAATACACTTCAAGATCAGAATTCTTAGCAGAGACTGCTAAATTCCCAATAGAAGGATCGGTATTAAAGAAAATATTCTTCTTTTGTGCTATATTTAAATCAATATCTTCACATTCCTCATATAAACAAACTCTTAGTTCACTGATTAAAGTATTTCCAATATTTTGCACCTCACAATTTATTTTTACTTTTTCAAAAAAATAATAATAATCTTTTGAAGAAGAACATTCTAAAAATATATTTTCAGAATAGGTCATATCCTCTTCTTCTTCTAAGCCTTCAATTAAAGACAAAGCTTCATCTTGAGTAAACAATTCATATTGTTGAGAAAATTCTAAAGTATCCGAAGAAATTGATCCAAAAATATCTTTTACCTCAAATGTAGAAGTATAAACATACCCGGGATCAACATCACTTGGAACTTTTATCGTCCAAAATGAAGACTTTTCTTGGTTAGGCTTCATTAATATTGGCCTAGGATTATCCTTTACTGCCAAGGGAGAGGGCGATTTAGTTATAAATATAGTATTAGTAACATACTTATCAAAATTATTGTCTATTGAAACTCTTACAGGGACATAACTTCCAGGGGCAACTTGATCGACTAAAAAATCGACATCAATATCAAAAATTGGTTCAAGATAATCTCCTTCAGAAACTACCTCTGCATTAATAATTATAGGAGTAGTTTCTATATCAATATTATTTCCCATCCAACTATATTTTATTGCAGAATCTCCACTATCTAGAGATTTAGCAAGACTAATATGTGCAGGGTTTAACCAAGAATATTCTCCAAAAGTAACATCATATGGTACCCATCCATGATCTGGAAAATAAACTTCTGCCCACCCATGATTACCAAAACTATAATCTACATTAGTATAAGCTGTACCAGATATAAATCTTGCAGGAATTCCTACAGACCTACAAAAAGATATAAATAATGAAGTCATCTCATCGCAAACTCCTTGCCTATTCTCTAAAACCCATGAGGATTTTAGTGCAGCTTTAGCGGTTAATGAATTTAAGTCATATTCAATATTATTTCTCGTCCAATCTGCAAGTTTGAATACGGCAGTATACAAATCATCTTCTCCTGCAACTATCTCTGCAGCTTTATTCACTATATCATCAGTAATATCTATCTTTTCACCTTCTTGAAGATACATTTGATAATTCTCATCTAAATCTATTATTGGAAAAGAAATATGATCTAACTTATGGAATGAACTTTTAGATTTTATACTAGATTCAATTCCTATCTGAAATATTGGATTATACTCATTCCAAATATAATTTAAAAAAGTATCACCATGTACTATCTCAGAAACTGGATTAGAATTTGGATAAAAACTAATAACTTCTTGCCTATAACTCTCTAACGGGATTAATGTTAAATTAGCATTTAAATAATCGAGATCATTACCACCATCAAGTTCAACTTCAGTATTAAACTCATAATCTATTATAAGTTCAGAATATCCATAATAATTATCTACCTCTGCAGATGCAAGAGGTATAAACAACAAAAATAATAATATAATTTTTTTAATAGTATCACCTAGAAGATTTACTCTTTACTAAATTTTTAAATCTTTCTAGAAATTCTGGAAAATGATCTAATTTAACATTTGCACCACATGCAAGCTCATGTCCTCCACCATAACCATCAAGCCCGACTAAAGCCTCATTTAACAGTTTAGGAAGATGTGTATCAGTACTTCTAATACTCATTTTCATTCTATCTTTGTCTTCTCTTGTAACAATCAAAGTTTTTCTTGTCCTATAACTTAATTCAGTAGATAACTCACTAACAAAAGAGTGTCTAGTTTTTGGATGCTCTACAACCAAAATATCATCTCTTTCTTTAGTTTTGAGAGCCTTATCTAAAACTAGATTATATTCTTTTCTCAAGCCATCTACTTTTTTATAAAGATATTTACCTCTCGAAGTAGTTTGATCCAGGATTTCAAAAGGACTTTCTATCCTAGATAATACATTTATAGAATTATTAACTTCAGTAATACTTCCTTTTAACAAAAAAGAGATTGTCCTAATTAGATCGCCCAATCTTGAACCAAATAATACTTCTTCTGGTTTCTTACTTTCATTCTTTGGAATTAATCCAGGGTACAATGAATAAATCTTATTTACAAAATCTGGATAATACCAATCTGCAAAACAACCTACTGCAGCAATCCAAGTATTTTGTTCTTCAGAAATCTTATAAGAATAATAAGTTGTAGGATTATTATCTTCTGGAGGATTCATTCTAGGGTTATAGTAATGTACTCCTTTCCTTTTAACAGGTTGATGATGGTCTAACCATATAATAGGGACATTAACTTTATCTATAAATTCCTGGTCAACCATAGGCATATCTAAAATAACAATCAAATCAGGAGAATTTTCTTGAACTTTTCTTAAATATTCTTCTCCAACTACTGGTTTAGCCTTTACCATAACTCCCTTACCTTTATTTATATACTTTCTAAGAAGTAAGTATGATGAAGTCCCATCCGGATCATCATCAAATAAAAATAATGGATTTTCAGACTTCTTAAGATAATCTCTAAACTCTTCTATTTGTTCCTTTAATAACATAACAGAAAGCCTTATATGCATAGTTTATAATTGTTTTGAATATGATTTACAAGACAATATTATATTCTTCTATACTTATAGCCTTCATAGCATTCTTTATTTTATATGATAAGGGATTTAGTTTTAAAAATAGTTTAATAATGTCATTATTTGCACCACTCATTGGAGGATTATTAATTCTTGCAGGAGTATTTGGAACAACATTATTAATGGCCTTAAGTATTGCAGGAGCCATTATGTTTTTGATTAACAGAAATAAATTAAAAAAATTAAAATCAAAAAATGTAAAATTTAAAGTGTATAGAATATAATTATTTTGCTCTTCTTTTGTTAGCTTTAGAATTTAAACTAGGTCTTATTTTCTCAGCACCCTTTCCTTTATTTCTTAATCCTCTACTTTTTTTACCTGACGAAGTTAAACCTCTAAAGGCCCTACCAACATTTGATTTATTTAACACCCATTTAGTTCTTTGATCCCTCTTTATAGTTGGATGATCTCTATCTATTAATATAACTTCGTACCATTTGCTCTTTCCATCTTTAGCAACTTCATAAGAATTTAAAACTTCCATATTCTTATACTTTCTGGAAACTCTTTCTTCAGCAATCCACTGGTAACTCTTTCCGACTATCTTCTTCCTTCTCCTATGTTTAGACCTTCTACCTTTCTTAATTAATTCTCTTTGCCTTTTCCCTCTAGAAATCTTAATCCTAACTATAACGTATCCTTGTTTTGCTTTATACCCTAATGTTCTAGCCCTATCTAATCTAGTTGGTTTCTCCACTCTAACTAATGCAGGATCTCTTCTCCAAGCTATTAATCTACTTCTCAATACTTCTCTTGAAGGACTCTTCCACAACTCACGAATATATTTATACATAATACTTCTTGAGAATTTGACTAATTTATAAAAGTTTCTAATATGTCTTTAAAAGAAAAAGAAAAAGAAAAAGAAAAAGAAAAGAAATTAAGCAGATATTTCAGTTGTACATCCTAAAACTACGCTTTCACGATTTCTATCTGCGTTATTTGTACAACAATACCATCTATTAACTAGATTCATATCATTTAACCATTCTGAGTCTGCAGAATCATAGTCATAAACTGTAATGTCTTCACCTGTAGTCGGACTCCAACTTGACATATCATCTAAATTAGCTGAAGTATAATCAAACTCCCCATCCCAATTAAATGCAGCAGGTATATCTACATGACAGGTTTCATCCCATGGTCCAACTATCTCATTGTTTTCATCTGCGCTATACAAGTTTCCACAATCTTCCCATGCAGAAGGTTCCCACTCTCCAGATCCTTCTTCTATACCAATAGTATACCAAAGATTATTTTCATCTCCCCACCAAGTCATACCGACACCTAATGCCTTAAGATTGCAAGCACCAGCTTCTCCGTCATTACAACTTTCGAATCCTGCTTCACCAAGATCAAATGTACCTTCTGGGTTTAATGATTTGAAATTTAAACCTGTAGCCATAACTGTATAATGTGCTTGATCAGATTGACTATCTGATCCCCAGCCTCCACAATGTTCTCCACCCCAATCGTCTTCTTCACCAGCTATAAATGCCTTTAATTTATAGTAAGTGTTAAAACCAAACATATTAGGAACAGCCAACTGATCATTTATTGTTAGTTCTAAACCATCATTAGTATAATAATCTGTATAACGAACATCATATATATCTGACTCCTGGAATGAGGCCCACTCAGTATCACCAAAATTACTTATATGCGCAACATCTGAATCTGTGAATAATTCTCCAACACCATTAAAAAGATAAGTATCTTTATAGTTTGTCCAATAAATCTTCTTGAACCCTTCAGCACATTGACTTTCTTGACTAGTTTCAGCATTAAATGCATATCCATTATCTGGCCTTTCCCAAGCGTAAGCGTTAAATATTTCATCAAAGAATAACCAATCCCAATCCCAATCAGTATCTCTACATTCATTTTCTCCGCCCCACCACACACCAAGTGCATCTAATGAATGTGGTTCAGCCATAGTACTTAATTCAAAATTCAATAAATAATGTTGATCACAATCATCTGGTGAATTGAAATAAGATTCATACATTCCAAGACTCTCTCCTTCAAATACAGGACAGTTTTCATCGCTATCACATGCAGTCTCACAATAACCATCACCTACACAAAATACTCCTTCTCCATCTTGACAAGGACCTATTTCCCATAAATGATTCTGTGCACCATGTTTATTACCAAAATCAATTGTCCAATAAGGTGTAGTATCTTCTGACATTGAACAACTATCAATCACATTTCCATCACCATCTAATAATTGTCCATCACAAGCAGTAGTAGGTACAACTCCCTCAGGACATTCACAATAACCAGTATGTGAATTTTGAACATCATCTTCAGTTATAGTATAAGTTTGGCCATTACCATATTGGTCTACAAATGTCCATGGTAATTCCATATTATCAACTGCTATTCCTTTGTCTTCAAAACCTGAAGACCATGGATCATCCATACCTGTATATGTTGTCAAATAACATAAAGGAATTGCATTCTCTCCACAATCTTCTGCAATAGCATCATTTTCACAACCCATTTGATCATATGCAAATATACTTTCGCTTTCACCACTTCCAGCAGCTACTGCATCATGATACCATCCACTCATTATTTTCCAATCATCTGGATGATCATTAGAACAAGCACACTGTCCCATTTGAATATATTTAGTAGTTCCATCAGGTTTTACACCTGTTAAACTTATATCTTCACAAGTATTAGTTCTACTTCTAGTATCATGGTACTCTTTAGTTCCTGTTTTTGCATCTGTTGTTGATTTAAGATCTCCTCGAAGATCATAACCTAAAATTTGACCATCTTCTCCATCCTGAAAGAATAATGAACCAGAACCTTGACCACATTGTTGTAAAGGTACTTTACATGATGGATCTAAAGAAGTTTCAGGATCTTCATAACCACAAACTGAATAAGGACCACAATCGTCATCAGCTAAAATACCTTCAAATTGCTGCCATCCTGCTGAAGGACAAGCTGGACTAGCACCAGTACAAGTTTTGTACCATCCACTAACTTCTGCTGCAGCACCACAAACATCAACTAAATTACACAACTCAGTAGTATCATCAGATATTTCACAAATATAATCTTCATCCTTAAGACAATGATCTCCTCCACAACAAGGATCTCCAGTATTTGAACAATAATTAGGACTACCTACTTGACAACCTGTAGGACCATTTCCTCCATTACAATCTCCACCTATCCATTCTCCATTTATATTCATTTGATCACATTCCAATATATCTACAATACCTATTGAAGCGGATCCCCCAATAACTTCTCCATTCCTTTTAGGAGGTTGAACTATACAATCATGACCAATCTTACTTAATTTTCCAAGAAGATCTTTAGGGAAAGCTTCACCAGCCCATCCTGAATTATAATCAACTTTTTCATATGTTTTACATCTTACTCTATCTTCACTAAGTTTTCCAAGATCATAATTTACAACTTTATTTCCAAAAATTTGTAAACCTGATAAACCTTCATATACTAATTGAGGTTGTGGACTTCCATCTTTACCATGTCCTTTTGAATCTGTAAATGCGACCTCATAACCACCTTGCTCAGTTTCCCAAAGCATAACTCCTGAACCAAAAGGTGTAGCAAAAGTTTTCAAAACCCTAGGGTCATTCATCTTATCCATAAATGAAAGTTCTTTCAATTTAGACTGTGGATCATCACACCAAGGACAATTACGTTGAACCCATGATTTACTTGGCCCTTTACTTGAAATTCCAGGTGAATAATCTGGCTTTATTTTTAAAACATCTCTTCCAAATTTACCAAGTACAGTTTTAGAACCAAGTAAAAGTTGTTTTTCAATTTCTTCACTTGTAAAACATTCTTTATCTCCAGTATCAGTATACTCCATCATAAGAACATTACCATCTAAACAAGTAGGTATCTTTACATCAGTCAAAACACTATTATAATAAGTTCCATCTTTCTTCAAATTTTTATCAAGATGAGAATAAATAGTAGTAATACTAAGCTTGTCCTCTAACGCCGAAAAAGCTTTTAAGGAATTTTTAAAATCAGCAGAATTTACTTCTTTATCAGTTATTGCCCAATACTTAGCAACATTAGGATCCATAAGTTTTTGAGATAAGGTTTTACTTCTCAATATGGTTCTCATATCATGACAAGAAGCAGAATATTTATTCGAACGAGCATTAACTTCAAGAAACTTAACATCGGTTGAATCAGCACATCCTCTTGAGTTAAACTCATTTTTATAACTCTCTTCTAAACTAATAGCACCTGCATTCCTTGGAGAATAATCTCCTACACAACCAGAAAAAATAACTAAACATGCTAACATTAAACCTAAAACTAAATTATTATACGTCCCTTTTCTTACCTCTTTTATCCCTTTTTCCATTTTTCAAATTTATATAATTATTAACCTACGCAAACTGCAGTAGTTACAACCGTTATTGCACCACTAGAAGCACCAAGGTTTCCACAATGATCTCTTGGAAGCATTCCTACTTTCCACGATGAACCATCTGAAGAAGGACCACTATATGAAAAGCCACATGTTTCATCAGTAGGATCATTAATATAAGCTCCACCAGAAATTACTTTTTTTCCACTAGGACAACTAACCTCACAATCACATTCACCAACCTGATCACAATTTCCCATGTCTGTACTAGTAATAGAACACGAAGTAGAAACTGCTTCAACATCACTCACTGCACCACTCAATTGACCCATTGCAGTAGACAAAGACATTACTTCACCATTAAAATTAACAGATATATCATCTCCAGGATGACCTGGATTATATGCAGCAAAAACAAAACTTGCAGCACCAATAACAACCAAAATAAGTAAACTAGAATAAAAATGTTTTTTTTCAAAGTTTATTACAAATTTCATAATGATATCACCTTTATAATGTCACAATGTAACATCGAATATATAAACATTTCTATATTCTTAATTAACTAGGCCTTATAAATGACTACCTAACTTTCTCCCACATGTATTTAGTATAAGGCTCAACGCCACAATGGCCTGTTCTTTCAGTCTTACAACTCATATCATATGAAACACATCTATATTCCTCATCTCCTCTAGTGCCTGAAGGCCTATATAATTCTTGAATATTACCTGGTCCACAATTTCCTGCAAGGAAACTTGATTCTTCCCATATATACTTCTTAAAATTTGTAAAACCACTACACCCTGAAGTACAAGCTACAGTATCTTCAGTACAAGTATACATTTTTTGATGAAGAGTATCATAATGCACTTCATCTTTATTATTCTTATCACACTTTAACCATTTGTAAAGTTGTGCACCACTAGGTTTCTGAGCTAATGCACATAAATAGGTTGCCCAATTATCATGAGAGGCCATACCTTGATAATATCTATGATCATCATGAACACATGCTGCATCAGAACCAGTCCAATCCCACCAATTTCCAGGTTGAGTAGCATCATATGAAGCTGCCCAGTTACTTAAACTACCGTATGTGAATGGTTGAGATGAACCCAATCTTTGAAAGTCTATAATATATCCTCTTTGATGAATTCCTTTAGAACAATCATCACATCCAGTTCCAAATGTCTTACATGTCCATCCACAGCCACAATCATCTTCCATAGCAAAACTTACACAACCATCTGTTGATTCCGATCCTGACCAACCACAATCGCCCCAACTAAATGCTCCTGAATCAAGTCCTCCTCCCCAATACATTTTACTAGAAGTTGTAGGTCCACATCCCCAATCATCATCCATTCCTCCTACATATAAATAACCATAAAGAGGAAATTCATCACTTATAGCACATGCTGCAGAATTTTGAATAGTTTCAAAAGGACCACAGTGTTCATCATTTAAACAACTTCCACAATTATCACCAGAAAGATCTTGACTTAGACAAGTATCTGTGTCTGGAGAGCCATCTCCATTGGAGTCTACACAATCCATATAACAAGTTTCTCCAGCATTAGCAACATTACCATTTCCATTATCACATTCTCCATTACCTTGGCAAACGCCACAATCCTCAGGACAAGTTAAACAATCTTCCCATTCACAAGTTGCACCATTACACTCAGGAGTTTCATCACCAGAATCAGAACATACACATTCTTCAACAGAACATATTCCATTACCACAACTTGGCATATCTGGAGGAGAAGGATAACCTACACATTGAGGACGAGCAGTAGGGTTGTCATCATCTGGACAAACTATACTATAATCTTCTACTGAAGGATCTACTTCTGCAGTTTCAGGATCTATAACTAATGCCGCACAATCTATATTACTCATCTTCATTACACATCCTTGACCATTACAATTTTCAGAAAGATCACACCAATATTCTTCAAGGAATTTAAGTCCCATTGGACCATCTACACACCTATCACTTTGACCTTCCCCTGAATTATAAAATTCTGCATCAATTGTTCCTGCATCCCATATATTAAAACCATGATAACATTCTGTATCAGGAGTAATGAAACCATCTATTTCAGTAGGACAATACCAATTATCTTCTGTAATAGAATCACTATCTGAATCACAAGGAATTCCTGTATTTTGAATATTAACACTACTTCTAGATTCTCGGTTAGGCAATCTACAGTTAGGAAGACACTCTGAACCCCACCAATCGTTTGATCCTCCATTATCACACTCTTCATCAAACTGAGATTCAACAACCCCATTTCCACAATGATGAAGTTGACAAGTAGGATTATTTGAATTAGTTATATCATCACAAAAAGCAGTTGGAATTGGTGTTTCGGCACCAGCACAATTAAGATCCACATCACAAACATCTCCAACTTGACCTGCCTCTCTACATACAATAGTCTCTGTTAAATATGCGTTTTCCACTAGCTCATCCCCTTGAGGAGAATAATATGCAGCTTCAAACTCAGTAAGAGAAGCTTCAGTAACAGTTACACATCTATGATAATTACCATAACTATTATCACCACTATAAGTATTTCCATAAGCACACATTTGACCAGGCTCCATATATTCATGGACACATTGATGATCTGAACAACTATCTTTTGAACAAGGATTACCATCATCACAAGCTAAATACTCTCCACAACTAGCCCCACATTCACCAATACCACACTCCCACTCCCCAGTTTCATACTGTGGCCATTGTTCACAAGGATGATGATTTTGATAACACTCAAACTCCCATTGGGGTACATCTTCACAAGCCTGATCGTCACCAGCTAAACACATTTCTATACGTGCACTATTATAGTGATCCCAGAAATCATCATGCCAGTCTGGCTGGAAATCATAATCATACTGCCACCCATCACTAAAACTCCTATCTATCTGAGTTCTAGCTAATTTTTCGGCACTCAAAACATCTCTTGACTGTTGAGGTCCACATCCCGAAATAAATAAAATACTAAACAAAAATAAAATTAACATACCTCTTTTCATGACCTATAAAATTGTTACTAATATATAAATATAACTGTGAATAAACAGATTAATTTTTAAAACAACTACTAGAGTATAAAAAAATATATAAATATAGTGAAGTGTATTAACAATTAACAATTAAAAAATCATAATCTTTCAAAAGATTTTCGTTGGTGTTTTACCAATATAAGTTTAGTAAGTGATTGTGTGTTTGTTTTTCCAAGAGAAAAACAATCTGAAGATTTTTTAAGGTGCGGGAGCATGATAAGAAAGGAATCACTTACTAAAATTTTTTAAAATGGATAATAAATATAATTCTAATTTATACTTTATATTAAAAAATCCATATTTCAAAAAAATAATTTTATTTAACAAAAGAAAAATATACACCATTTTATTTTTATCATTTATATCTACTCTAATTTACGCATCATTCCCAATAATAACTCAGTTATACTTAAAATACCTTTACTTACAAGAAAGTTTAACCCTCTTATTCAATTTTACACTTATTTTTATTTTTGTGTATATCATTAAACTAACAGCAGATTTGATAATTGAAAAATATAAAATAAAATATTTTGAAAAATTAGAAAAAAGAATAAAAGAATTAATGATTGAAAAATATGTAGATAAACTTAACATTTTAGCATTTAAAAAATCTGATTTGTTTACAAAACATATTTTTCTATATTCTAAGCTAGTAAAAACAGTATATTATAACTTGATGGACCTTACTAAGATAGTTATAATTGGAATAATAATATTTTTCTTTGATAAAACTCTACTCCAATATTTGATATATGCATCTCCAATATTTTTTATTTTTTATCTGATAAGTAAAAGAATAGCCATAACTTCAAATAATGATGAAAAAGATTTTTCTGAACCAGATTTTGGATATATTGTAAGAAAATTGGCAGATACTAATGCCTCAAATAATTTAACAAGAAAAACATTAGTAAACCATTTAGAAAGGAATATGAAAAAAAGGGTGGAAAATAAAAATAGATTTAAAACGCTAAGTGTAACAATGGAATCATTCATAAGTTTATTCAGGGTGTTTTATTTATGTTATTTTGGGGTGTATATAATAACAAGTGGGTTGCAAATATCTGGATTGATAGTGGGCCTATTATTTATAACTCTTCTAATGAGACCTATATCCAAATTAATAATTTCTGCACCATTCTATAATGTATGCATGAACTCATTTTTTAAAATAAACGCACTATACAAACACAAAATAAGTATTGAAAATGGAAAAAAAGAATAAAATTGATATGATGATAGGGCTTTGTGTACTAATACTTATCATATTTGGGTATATTTTAGTAAATAGTATAATGCTACTCAATGAAACTGGCAATATCTACTTTCCAAATGAAGATTTTTCAGCTAAAAATTTTAATTTATATTTTGCTCCAAATGAAAATAATATAGAAAAAGTATTAGACACCATCAATAATAGTAAAGAAGAAATCCATTGTGCATTAAGAGCCCTTAATCACAAAAAATTAGAAAATATTCTAAAAAATAAAGAAAACGACGGAGTAAAAGTAAGACTGTTTATAGATTCAGACTATATGGGGAATAAAGACATTTATCTCCCTTACACAAGATTTTCATCATCTGAGGAACTCGGAATGATGCATAATAATTATTGTATAATCGACAATCAGATTGTTTTTACAGGTAGTCTAATATTTAATAATAACACAATATTGCAAAACTTTCATGATATCTTAATAATAAATTCTACTGAGTTAGCTTCAGAATACAATTCTGATTTTTGGATAATGTATAACAATCAAACTACAACAAATAAACAATATAGAAAAGAATTTATAAAAATAAATGAAGAATTATTTGTAAAACCCTGTTTTTCACCATATGAAAACTGTCAAGATCTAATTGTTGATGCAATAAACATTTCCAAAGGCGAAATAAATTTTGCAGTTTATTCATTTACTAATGAAAAAATAACAAAAGCATTAATTGAAAAAGAGCTATATCAGAACACCCCAATTAAAGGAGTTATAGATGCCAGAGGAGTTGTAAAAACAACTATAAATTATCAGATTATGGATTGGATAAAAGTAAACATCGGGAAAAGAAGGATACATACAAAAATATTCAGATTAGGGGAAGATCTCTCAATCACTGGTTCAATGAATCCTACTTTAATGGGTGTTGGAAAGAATAATGAAAATATTTTATTAATAAAAAGCAAAGAAGTTAGCAAATCTTATGAAAGTTTCATTAAAAATTATGCAATACAGGACTACGGCCTTAATGGAAAAACTTATTATTGATAAATACGAAAATATTTTAAATATAAACTAAACAAAGAAGATAATGAACTTAATAACTTTTGAAGAAATAATAAAATTAGTAATAATGAGTTTTGTTATTGGATTTATATTCACCGGATTCTACTCATTCAGACCAAAAAATATATATGAAAGAATGAGGAAAAAAAGAAAATATGATTTTAGAGACTTAAAATTTTCAATATTAGTTACTGCACCTGCAGTAGTACTTCATGAACTTGCCCATAAATTTGTAGCTATGGGTTTCGGATATTCTGCAACTTTTAACATATGGGGATTTGGATTAGGCCTAGGTTTATTTTTAAAACTTATTGGCTCTCCATTCATAATAATTGCACCAGGATTTGTGCAAATCAGTGAATTAGCATTTACAAATGAATTAGCATACAGGTTAATAGCATTCTCTGGTCCTGCCGTAAATCTTTTACTTTGGCTAAGCTCAATGTTTTTACTAAAATCGAATAGAAGATTTTCAACAAAACAATTAGCAGGATTAAAAATGACCAAATACCTTAATGGATTATTATTTTTCTTCAATATGCTTCCATTTGGACCTTTTGATGGAAGAAAAGTTTTCTTTGGGCCTTAAATTAAACCGTTGCTTCATTAGAGTTATCCTTTAACATTTCTAATTCTTTTTTAATAGATTTTTTAATAGATTCTACTTGCCGCTTATTATTAACTTGTTTTAAAACAGAATGACACTCGGGACATTTAAAATCATTTTCAAGAGCATTATTAAAAGTTATCCTTAAACATTTCTTATTACAACTTAAAAAATCTTCAGCTTGTTTTTCAAGTCTTTTCTTGAGAGTAAGTATTCTTTTTTTCTTCAACTTACTAATCAATAACTTTGCTTGGACTTTATTAAACGTCCAATAATAAATATACCATCCCTTTTTTTTGTCTTTTTTTCTCATAAAAGTAACCAAATTATTTTCTTGAAGCCTATAAAGAATATTTCTTACCTGATTTATACCAATCTCTAACGTTTCAGCTATTAAAAACTCGGACACATTTTCCCCATTCACGATTATAAGTTCCGCCACAGGAGCAGAGTCTCTACCTGCAACTTCTTCCACTAATCTATTTATTTCTGATTGAGATAACTCCATTTAAACCCCCGATACAATAATTTCTATGAAAAAAGCTTAAAAAGCTTTTTATTTTGAAAAATATGATAATTTTTGATAAGTTACTACGCAATAATAATTAGAAAAACTTTAATAATCTTTTTTAGAATAGAATAACAAAAGAAAGAGGATTCTAAAGATGTGGCCATTCAAAAAGAAAAAAGAAGAAGAAAATAATCAAAATAAGAAAAAGATAGAAGATCATAAACATAATCTACCTAATTTACCAGATATGAAAGAAAAATCTAAAGGATTTCCAAGTTATGAACATGAACTTGGAGAAATAAAGAGGGCAATAGATAAACCAATCCCAAAATATGAAGGTGGTCTTTCAAATATAAAAAAATCTATAGAACAAAATATTTCTGCAAAAGGTGAACCTTTGAACCTTCCAAAAAGAAAACCTTCATTCTTAAAAAATATCCCTAAAACAAAAGAAGCTTCATTACCTCATTTAAGAGAAATTTCTGAAAGAGATACTACAGAAGTAAACTCTGATGAAATAACTTCAAAACCAATATTTGTAAAACTTAATAATTATAAGTCAGCTAAGTCTAGTTTGAATAAAATAAAAAACTTAACTAAAGATGCAGAAAACCTTCTTCTTGAACTAAACCAGACTAGAGAAGAAGAAGATAAAGAATTAAACAAATGGAAAGCAGATATTGAAAAAATAAAAGATAATCTTTTAACAATAGACAAAAAAATGTTTGAACTATAATGGTTTCTAAAAAAAACTCAGAGTATGTTAGAATCGAACAACCTATTTTTCTTAGGAGGAAACTATTAGAAACCGCAGTAGAATCTACTGAAATATTAAGATTTTTTGAAAATTATAAAAGTATAAGAAATAAAAAAGTTTCCCAAATAAAAAAATTAAGAACTATCACAAGAAAAATAAAAAGAGAAATTTTTAAATTAAATAAAGAAATGCCTGAATCTACTGTTGGAGAGATAAAGCCTCTAAAAAAAGATAAATCAAATACAAAAACAAAAAAAACAAAAAGAGCTACCACCCTAGATGAAGAATTAAAAAGAATAAAATTGAAACTTTCTAAGCTAAGTATATAAAACACTAGGGCAAATGTTTTAAATTAATCTTTTATCTATATATTATGAAATCAAGAGAGATAGTAAATAAATTTTTAGAATATTTTGAAAAGAAGGGACATGAAAGAGTTAAATCTTACTCCTTAATTCCTGCAGATACTACTGTTTTATTTACTACAGCAGGAATGCAACAATTTATCCCATATTTATCAGGAGAAGTAAATCCTCCTAACAAAAGATTATGTTCAATTCAAAAATGTATAAGAACTAGTGATATATCTGAAGTTGGAGATGAAAGCCACTTAACATTTTTTGAAATGCTTGGAAATTGGTCATTTGGAGATTATTTTAAAGAAGATTCAATAAAATACGCAATAGACTTCTTAGAAAATGAGCTTAATTTAGATAAATCTAAATTAGCCATAACTATCTTTGGAGGAGAAAAAGGCCTACCTAAAGATAAAGAATCCGAATCACTATGGATAGAAGAGGGAATTTCTAAAAAAAATATTTATGAGTTTAATATGAAAGATAATTTTTGGGGACCTGTAGGTGCTTCTGGACCTTGTGGACCTTGTTCAGAAATACATTATGATGTTAAAGGGAAATCTTGTGGAAACAAATGTGGTCCTAATTGTGAGTGTGGTAGATATCTTGAAATATGGAATTTAGTTTTCATGGAATATAATAAAACTAAAGAAGGAATATACAAATTATTACCTACTAAGAGCATAGACACAGGGATGGGTCTAGAAAGACTAACATTAATTTTACAAAACAAAAAAAGTATTTTCGAGATAGATAGTTTTCAAGACATAATTGAAGAGATAGAAGAACTTAGTGGAAAAAGTTATAAAAATAATGAAAGATCTTTTAGAATAATTCTAGACCATATCAAGGCATCCGTATTTTTAATATCTGACGGAGTTTTACCTTCTAAGGAAGACAGAGGCTATATATTAAGAAGATTAATAAGAAGTTCAATGAGACACTCCTCTAATTTAGAGTTAGGAAAAGATGGAATAAATAAATTAGTAGAAAAGATAATTCTAGAGTATAATCAAGACTATAGCGACCTAAAAAAGAATAAAGATCGAATACTAAAAATAATAAATGAAGAAAAAATAAAATTTGAAAAAACTTTGACCCATGGTCTAAAAATATTTGAAGAATTAATTTATAAGAACCAAGAAAAAATTCCAACTAAAGAAGTTTTTAAGCTATATGATACATTTGGATTTCCTTTTGAACTAACTAAAGAACTAGCAAAAGAAAGAGGATTTAAAATTGATGAAAAAGAATTTTATACTCTCTTAGAGAAACACAAAGAAATATCAAAAAAAGGTATGGTAAAAAAGTTTGGAGGACATGGGTTAATACTAGACACAGGTGAACTAAAAGCAGCAACCCAAGAAGAATTAGAAAAAGTAACAAAACTACATACAGCTACACACCTTTTACACCAAGCATTAAGAAAAGTTTTAGGTAAACATGTAAAACAAATGGGATCTGACATTACTTCGGACAGATTAAGATTTGATTTTTCACACCCTAAAAAAATGAATTTAGAACAACTAGAAAGAGTTGAAAATGAAGTTAACAATGTAATAAATCAAGATCTTCCAGTAATATCTAAGGAAACAACTTATGATTCTGCAATAAAGGAAAAAGCATTAGCTTTCTTTAAGGGAAAATATCCAGAAAAAGTGAGAGTATACTATGTTGGGAATTATTCCAAGGAAGTTTGTGGAGGACCTCATGTTAAACGAACAGGAGAATTAACAAAGTTTAAAATCTTAAAAGAAAGAAGTTCATCTGCAGGAATAAGAAGAATAAGGGCAGTATTAGAATAATTATTAAATTTTTCTAAATTAACTTAATTATGAAAATTGGAATAGATATCGATGATGTATTAGCAAATTTTATGAGTTCATTCATAAAATACCACAATATCAAATATAAGTCAAATCACTATGGATAGAAGAGGGAATTTCTATAAAAAAAGTTTATGATTTCTATGAAACATATTATTTTGATAATATTGTCCCAACTAAAGACTCTCAATATGCTATGGATATATTAAAAAAAGATAATATCTTAAGAATTATAACTTCTAGGCCTTACAAGATTCATGACCAAACTCTAAGTTGGTTAGACAGATATTTTCCAGATAAATTTGAAGAAATACATTTCACAAATGATTGGGTCATGGGTAAAAATGCCAGAAAAAGAAAAAAAGATGTTTGCCTGGAATACAAAATAGACATAATGATAGAAGACTCTTTAGCTTATGCAAATGAATGTGCAGAAAAAAATATAAATGTTATTTTAATAGACACCCCATGGAACCAATCCGGTGAAATAAACAAAAATATAAAAAGAGTTAAATCATGGAAAAATATTGTTGATTTACTCAAGAATAATTGAAGGTTTATTGGGTAATGCCTTATTATCCTCTCCTTTAAGTAAAACTTCTAATCCAAACTCTTTATTTAATTTTTTAAGATTATCTAATATTATTTTTTTCTCTTTTTTTTGACCTAACACAAAATTTAAAATTCTAGATTCATCTTTAAGATAATAAGGTACTAACTTGGAAATTTCCTTATTATGTTTACCATCCATTAATTTTTTTATTAATTTACCAATATCCCTTGTTTTTTCTAATTCCTTCTTTAACTTTTTAATAAAAGAATATTTCCAAGAATTAGAAACATAAATTTTAGCCTTACTAGGTTTAAACTTAACAAAACCAATAACTGATTTCAGATCCTTAAATAATCCCTCAATAAAATGATCTATAACTTCAAACTCCTTATTAATTTTCTTAGAATCGAATTTAGGCCATTTACTCAAACTAATAAACTTGTTATTACCAATACCTTCCCAGAGTTCTTCAGCAACATGTGGACAAAATGGAGACAATAATTTAATACAAGATTCTAAGTCTTTTTTTCCAATTTGATCTTCAAAATTATCAAATAAACTTTTAAGTTTGATTACTGCCAGATTATACTTGAAGTCTTCAATATACTTGGTAATATCCTCCAAAGAGGAATGTAAAATACTTTCAAACTTTTTACTTGATTTTCCAATCTTTATTTTAGAGACCTTATTAACTAAATTATTAATAAATCTATTTGAACTCTCGGCACCACTATCTGACCAAATTAAATCTTTGTCTGGTGAAGCAATAGAAACTAAAAATAATCTGGCAGCATCTATCCCATATTTCTTAGATATGGTCTCTGGTAAAATTATATTCCCTTTAGATTTAGACATTTTTTCCCCATCCGGACCATGTAACATTCCTTGATTAAATAATCTTACAGCTGGTTCATCAAAATCTAACAAACCTAGATCTCTCAAAAATTTAGTATAAAATCTAATGTATATGAGGTGCATTGTTGCATGTTCTTTCCCACCAATATATGTATCTATGGGGCACCAATAGTTTGCAAGAGTAGGATTAAATATATTTTTACTATTCTGAGAGTCACAATATCTAAGGTGATACCAAGAGGAATTAACAAAAGTATCCATTGTATCTGTTTCCCTTGTAGCAGTTCCATTACATTTAGGACATTTAGTTTTCAAGAAAGCATCATGTTTAGTTAAAGGATTCTTTGTTTCACTAAATTTAATATCATCTGGTAAAACAACAGGTAATTCTTTTTCAGGAACAACTCCACACTTATCACAATAAACAATAGGTATTGGAGTTCCCCAAAATCTTTGCCTTGAAATTAACCAATCTCTTAATCTAAAATTCTTTTTCTTTTTACCTACTGGACCAACATTATTTATTTTTTTTAATTGTAATTTTTTAGTTATTTCTACCTTTGCTTTCTCATTATCCCATCCTTCAAAACCAGGAGAATTGATTAAACAACCTTTACCAGAATAGGCTTCTTTCATAAGTTCATGTCTTTTGTTATCCCAATGGGATTCTATCACCTTAACAATTGGAAGTTTATATTTTTTAGCAAATTCAAAATCCCTTTGGTCATGTGCAGGAACACCCATAACCATCCCAGACCCATAATCCGCTAACACAAAATTACCAGCATAAACTGGAATTTTCTTTTTTTTCATTAAAGGATGAATAGCATAACTTCCAGTAAATACACCATCTTTATCCAATTTACTTATACTTTCTTCACTTACTGAGCCAAGTTTCTTAATAAAGTTTTCAACTTTTTTCTTATTATCCTTTGTAACTAATTCAAATAATCTTGGATGTTGAGCAGAAACAACCATGAAAGTAACTCCAAATAATGTATCTGGCCTTGTAGTAAATATTGGCCAATGCTCTCCATTAATTTTAAATTTGATTTCTGTACCAAAACTTTTTCCTATCCAATTTTTTTGTAATTTTTTAATTAATTCAGGCCATCCTTTCAATTTTTCTAAACCATCATACAGTTCATCAGCATAATCTGTTATTTTTAAAAACCATTGATTAAGATTCTTAACTTCAACATTGTTTTCTTCATGTCTCCAACATTTACCATCTATAACTTGCTCATTTGCTAAAACAGTATAACACTTAGAACACCAGTTTACAGAAGATTCTTTTTTGTAAGCTAAACCCTTTTCAAACATTTTTAAAAAAATCCACTGATCCCACTTATAGTAATCTGATTTATGAGTTTCAATTTTTCTACTCCAATCATAGCTCAATCCAAGATTTTTCATCTGTTTTATATAATTCTTGATTGCATTCTCTGTAAATCTCTTAGGATGAGACTTATTTTTAATAGCTGCATTCTCTGCAGGTAATCCAAACGAATCAAAACCCATAGGGTAAAGAACATTATATCCTTGCATTCTCTTATATCTAGCTAGGATATCTCCAATGCTATAATTAAAGGCATGACCCATATGTAGTCCAGAACCAGAAGGATAAGGATACATTTCAAGAACATAATATTTATTTTTTTTAGATTTACTAGTTTGAAAAACTTTAGATTCTTCCCACCTTCTTTGCCACTTTCTCTCTATTTTTTTGAAATCCATATAATTTAGTTTTAAAAACGTTATTTAAATATTTTTATTTAGTTAGTTTTATAAATAAAATAGCTTAACTTTTCTTACGGGTCCGTAGCTCAGCTTGGATAGAGCACTAGCCTTCTAAGCTAGGGGTCGCGGGTTCAAATCCCGTCGGGCCCGTATTTGCGTACGTGGCGAAGTGGTTAACGCGCTCGGTTGCAGCCCGAGTATTCCCAGGTTCGAATCCTGGCGTGCGCTTTTTTAAAGAATTAAATAAAAAATAAATAATTTTCAAGATAAAACTTTACTAAATCTTAATCAAATTCTATGATAAAATCTTCTTCAGTTTCTTCTCGCTTTTTTCGTTTCTTTTTATCCTCTTCATCTCCGGAATCTTCTTCAGATTTATCTTCTTCATCTCCAGAATCTTCTTCAGATTTATCTTCTTCATCCCCAGAATCTTCTTCAGACCTATCTTCTTCAGATTTATCTTTTTTAACTTTCTTAGAAGTAGATTCCAAAAGTACAGCCTCTTCCTCTATTTCTTCTTCAAAAAATTCCTTAACCTTATCAAGAAATTCGGTCTTAGTAGAAGCTATGATCAAGATTAATAATACTATCAAGATTATTAAATGGACACGATATTCCTGAATATAGTCTAGTAAATTAGTAAATATATTTACAAATGCCATACTAAATGAAGATAAGAATGAATTTTCTTCATCACCTATATCGGATTCTAAAACTACTTCTGAAGTTATATCTTCTAAAACCTCAGTTTCAACTTGAACTTCTTCAGTAACTTCTTCTTCAGTAACTTCTTCTTCAGTAACTTCTTCTTCAGT